>NZ_JBSFHW010000013.1:0-209476 GCF_053597275.1 Streptomyces sp. NPDC001492
TGCAGGGGGGACCCTGTGGGAGAGTAGGACGCCGCCGAACAATTCTTGAGAAAACCCCCGCACCATTCGGTGCGGGGGTTTTCTGCGTTTCGGCTCAAGTTAGGCTCGGAGCCATGCGCTACGACCTCGTGATCTTCGACAACGACGGTGTCCTCGTCGACAGCGAGCCGATCTCCAACCGGCTCCTCGCCGACTACCTCACCGAGCTCGGGCACCCCACCTCCTACGAGGACTCCCTGCGCGACTACATGGGCGCCGCCATGCACCGCGTACACGACATGGTGGAGGAGCGGACCGGGCAGCGGTTGCCGGCAGACTTCGACGACGTCTTTCATGCGCGGGTCTTCGCCGCTTTCGAACGGGAGCTGAAGCCCGTCGCCGGGGCCACCGACGTACTGGAGAAGCTGGCGTCGGACGGGGTGGCGTACTGTGTCGCCTCCTCCGGGAGCCATGCGCGGATCCGGGTGGGGCATCGGACGACCGGGCTCGACCGGTGGTTCGGGGAGGAGCGGATCTTCAGTTCGGAGGATGTGGGGCGCGGGAAGCCGGCGCCCGATCTCTTCCTGTACGCGGCCGAGCGGATGGGGGTCGCGCCCGGGCGCTGTGTGGTCGTCGAGGACTCGCCGCTGGGCGTGCAGGCGGCTGTCGCGGCCCGGATGGACGTCTACGGGTTCACGGCCATGACGCCTGCCGAGCGGCTGGTGGGGGCCACTGGACTCTTCGGCTCCATGGGGGAGTTGTCAGGGCTGCTGCACTGACATTTGTCATGCCGAGCTCCGGACGATCGTTTCTACTGGCGACCGGGTGCCGGACGCGAAGCTAAGGGCATGACGACGAACACGGTGTCCCAGGGCCAGAGCAGCAACCAGACTCCCAGCGCGCTCGACAACCTCCGCCCGCTGATCGTGGATGTGGCGGTCCCGCTCGGTTCGTACTACCTGTTCAAGGACGCCTTCGGGATGAGCACCTTCGCGGCGCTCGCCTGGAGCAGCGTCGTCCCGGCGGTGCGGACCGTCTGGAGCGTGGTGAAGGAGCGCAGGACGAACGGGCTGGCGGGGCTGATCCTCGCCGTCAACGTGGTCTCCCTGCTGCTGAGCTTCGTCTCCGGCGACCCGCGGCTGATGCTCGCCAAGGACGGCGCGGTCAGCAGCACGGTCGGTATCGGCATCCTGGTCTCGGTGGCTCTCGGCCGGCCGATGATGACCGAGGGGATGAAGCCCTTCCTGGTGAAGGGTGACCCCAAGAAGGAGGCGGCGTGGCAGCGACTGGCCTCGGGCCGGGCAGCCGCCTCGGCCGACTTCCTGCGCAAGGAGCGGACGTTCTCCGTGGTCTGGGGCGTGGCCCTGCTCGCCGAGTGCGTGGCGCGGGTCGTGGGGGCGTACACCGTCCCCGTGGACACCATGGTCTGGCTCGGTGGCGTCATGATGGCCGGCGTGATGGTGCTGACCTTCGTCGTCAGCGGTGGGCTGGCCGCCGGACCGATGGAGGAGATGCTCCGCGCCGAGGTGGAGGCCGAGGCCGAGGAAGCGGCCGCACGGGACTCCATCGCCGTAGCCGCCTGACAGAGAAAGTAAAGCTGAGGGAAATTCATCTTTGGCTTGATCTACCCACAGGTAGCCCGGGGCCCTACGCTCGCCGCCATGACAGATGTGCTGCGGCGCGGTAGGGCCTCTTTGGCGTTCAGCTTCCTCGCCCAGGGCGCCACCTTTGCCCTTCTGGTGACCCGTATCCCGGCCATTCAGGACCGGTACGGGGTCTCCGACGCGCTGCTGCCCGTCTTCCTGGCCGCCGTGCCGATCCTGGCCGGTGTCGGGAGTGTGACGACCGAGCAGCTGGTGAAGCGGATACGGCCCGGGCTGCTGCTGCGGTGTCTGCAGCCCGTGGTGCTTCTGGCGCTCCTCGGCGTCGGGTCCGGCGATCACCTGGCCGAGCTGGGGATCGCGCTGGGGGCCTTCGGGCTGGCGGTGGGCGGGCTCGACGCCTCGATGAACATGCTCGGGGTGAGCCTGCAGCGGGTGTACGGGCGCAGCATCATGCTCAGCTTCCATGCCGCGTTCAGCCTGGGCGGGATCCTGGGGGCCTCGCTGGCCTGGGCGGGGGCGCACTGGCATCTGGCGCTGTGGGTGTCGTATCTGCCGGTCGTCGCCGTGCTGTTGCCGGCCACGCTGGTGGGGAGCCGGTGGTACATCGACTCCGGTGCCTCCGTCGACGTACCGGAACAGAGGGAGGGCCAGGCGCCGGGGCAGTCCATCGTCTTCAAGCTGCTGCTGCCGCTGTGTCTGGTGATGACCTTCGCGTACATCGGGGACTCGACCGTCTCCAACTGGAGTGCCAAGTATCTGAAGGATGTGCTCGGGAGCTCGGAGCAGCTGTCGACCGTGCCGTACAACGTCTACATGGTGACCACACTGCTGGGGCGGTCGCTCGGGGACCTGGGCGTACGGCGGTTCGGGGCGGTGGCGGTCGTGCGGCTGGGGGCGCTGGTGGCGGCGCTGGGGTTCGCGGTGGTGGCCCTCGCGCCGGGGGCGTGGGCGGGGATGCTCGGGTTCACGCTGGTGGGGCTGGGGCTGTGTGTGCTGGTGCCGCAGACCTTTGCGGCGGCCGGGCGGTTGTTCCCGCATGCGTCCGATGCGGCCGTCGCGAGGCTGAATGTGTTCAACTACGTCGGCTTTCTGATCGGCTCGCCGCTGGTGGGTGCGCTGGGGGATGCGTGGAGCTACCGCTGGGCCATGGTCGTGCCGATGGTGTTGGTGCTGGTGACCGTGGTCTACGCCAGGTCGTTCGCTCCTCAACCGGACCGATACGGTGGCGGGCATGAGCGGCCGCGCACAGCTGATGTGGGACGAGGCAGTAACGGGCTATGACTTCGGTCCGGACCATCCGATGGATCCGGTCCGGCTCGCCCTGACCAGGCGTCTTGTCGATGCCTTCGGGCTCGACAAGGAGGTCGAGGTGGTCGCGGCGAAGCCCGCCGGGGAGTCGACTTTGCGGCTCGTCCACCGGGAGGACTACGTCGACGCGGTGAAGGCGGCCTCGGCGGAGCCGGAGGCGGCGGACGAGGCGTACGGGCTGGGCACGATGGACGATCCCGCCTTCGCCGGGATGCACGAGGTGTCCGCGCTGATCGCCGGGCAGTCGGTGGGAGCCGCGGAGGCGGTGTGGCGCGGGGACGCGCTGCACGCGGTGAACTTCGCGGGCGGCCTGCACCATGCGATGCCGGGGACCGCCTCGGGGTTCTGCATCTACAACGACGCCGCGCTGGCGATCGCCCGGCTGCTGGAGCTGGGCGCCGAGCGCGTCGCGTACATCGATGTGGACGTGCATCACGGGGACGGTGTGCAGGCGGCCTTCTGGGAGGACCCGCGGGTGCTGACGATCTCGCTGCACGAGCATCCGCGGACTTTGTTTCCGCAGACCGGGTGGCCGGAGGAGACGGGTGCCGACTCGGCTGAGGGGTCGGCGGTCAATGTGGCGCTGCCGGCCGGGACCGGGGATGCCGGATGGCTGCGGGCCTTCCACGCCGTCGTACCGGAGCTGATCGCCGACTTCCGGCCGCAGGTGCTGGTGACGCAGCACGGGGCCGACACGCACTTCGAGGATCCGCTGGCGCATCTGGCGGTGTCGCTGGACGCGCAGCGGGCCGTGCAGGTCGCCTGCCATGAGCTTGCGCACGAGTACGCCGGCGGGAAGTGGGTCGCGCTGGGTGGTGGTGGATATGCGGTGGTCGAGGTCGTGCCGCGGTCGTGGACGCATCTGGTGGGGATCGCGGCGGGGCGGGAGATCGCGCCGGAGGCCGTGATCCCGGAGGGGTGGCGGCAGGAAGTGTTCGCGCGGACGCGGCAGTTGGCACCGGCGCGGATGACTGACGGGCGGTGGCCGGTGTCGTACCCCTCCTGGGAGGCGGGGTACGACCCTGCGGACCGGTTGGATCAGGCGGTGCTGGCTACGCGGAGGGCCGTTTACCCGTTGCGGGGGCTGCTGGCGTAGCCCGTGCGGCCGCGCCGGCAGGGCACCGCGGCGGCTCAGGTGCAGAGGCCGTTGTCCGAGGTGGAGTAGATGTCGTACGAGCCGCTCCAGGTCAGGCACTGGCCGTCGTCGGGGGCGTCCTTGTAGACCGGGCCCGCGTACGAGGTGTAGGAGCCGTAGTCCTTGGCCTGCCCGCTGCTGTAGGGCCAGGTGTCGAGCGTGACCTCCATGAAGACGCGGGCGCCCGGGGTGGTGCGGACGGTGACCGCGCAGACCTTGCCGGCGTCCTTGTTGAAGGTCACGAACGTGGTGGCCGGGATGGCCGACTGCGAGGTCGAGTGGATCGGTGTGGCCCGGATGGCCTCGTAGCCCTTGCCGCAGGCGCCGTTGTAGGCGGTGGGCGTGGCGGCCGCGGCCGGGGTGGTCGCGGCGAGTGTGCCGCCCAGGGCGAGGACGGCGAGGGCGCCGGCGGTGGCTGCCTTGCGACGGATCGACTTCATGGTGTTCCCCCTGTTGGCTGATCAGTGCGTGGGTGGCGGCTGGTCGTTGCCGGCCACGCATGATGAGACCCGGGAGGCCCCCGGACAGTTGTGGGTTGTTGTGTCCCTGTCCTGTCACCAGTGTCACGGGAGCCGTTACGCCAACTGTGCGGTGTTTGCGCGTTCGCATGCCCCTGCCCGGCCCCGTCCGCCACCATCGACGTGTGTTGAGCACCGGAGCCCTGCGGGCCCATCTTCTGGCCGCCCGTCTCGCCGGGCCCGTGGCCACCTCCCGGGAGGAGAGCCTGCGTAGCTATCGGTTGTTCGCCGCCGGCGACCCCCGCGTGATGATCGGGCTCGATCCCGAATGGACCTGGGCGCAGCGGGATTTGATCGAGTTGATGGCGGACAAGTGCGGGGTTTCGGCCGATCCACGGCATGTCTCCGGCCATGACGTGATCGATCCGGAGCGGACTCTGGCCGCCCTGGATGCCTTCGCGGACCGTCTGGCCGCAGCCGCCCAGCGCAGCGCCCCTGTGCTCCTCGGCACCGGTCACCCGCACCGGCTGCTCGGCTTCTACGCCGCCTTGGCGGACGCCCTGTCGGCGGCGGGATGTACCGTCCTCACACCGGCGCATGGTCACTGTGTCGACATAACGACCCGGTTCGGTCTACGCACGTACAACCTTGACTACGTACAAGGAGTCGCGCTGGTGCGGGAACCCGGCGCGCCTCGCCCCGGTTGTGCGACCGGCGCGCACACGCATTCACCGCTCCCGGTTCGTACCGCGCTGGCCGCAGCGGCCGAGGCCGGCGGGCCGCTTCCCGAGCTGGTGGTCGGGGACCACGGCTGGGTCTGCGGGGCAGGTCAGCTGGGGTTCGAGGCCATTGGGCTGGCCGATACGGACGACCCCGCGCTCTTCGTGGGAGAGGCCGAGGGGTCCGTGTCCGTCGTCGTTCCACTTGATGACGCCGTGCGGTCTGATTACTACCGGCCGCTTACCCGCTACGTACTCAATCGAGCGTGTCTGTCACAGTAGGCCGCCGATGGGTGCACCTCTTCCCCACTCGCATCACCCGCCCCTACATTGGGGAGTGAGCACGCAGCGACGAAGAGTCACCGGAAGGGGAAGCCGGTGGCCGTCGAGTGCGGAAGGTTCAGGTGTGTCATGGCTGCTGAGCAGAGGCCTCTGAGCGAGGTTCAGTTCCTTACCGTGGCGGAGGTCGCCTCGGTGATGCGAGTGTCGAAGATGACCGTGTACCGCTTGGTGCACAGCGGTCATCTGCCCGCGATCAGGGTGGGGCGGTCCTTCCGCGTCCCCGAGAACGCGGTTCACGAGTACCTCCGCGAGAGCTACGTGGGGGTGGAAACCGCCTGACGACGATCCCCCGGGGGGATCCTCAGGGCTCTTCTGGATCTCCCCCGGCATCCTCGATTACGACCTCAGCGCTCGGGCGGGTAGGCTGACCCCTCGTAGGTCGTATGGGCCCATGGCGCCCAGCACCGAGTGATGAGAAGTGAGCGAGGGTAGTCGTGGGCTCTGTTATCAAGAAGCGGCGCAAGCGGATGGCCAAGAAGAAGCACCGCAAGCTGCTCAAGCGCACGCGCGTTCAGCGTCGCAACAAGAAGTAGGCGACGCTCCAGGAGCGTGTTCTGTGGCCCCCCACCGCAACCGGTGGGGGGCCACATGCGTTTGGAGTTCACAGGAGCTGACAGAAGCGCACGGGACCTCACACAAGGCCTGTGCGTACGCACGTGCCTCACGTGGCTTGGTCTGTTCGTACGTCTGTGGATGTCGTCACTTCGTGCATTGGGTGGTCATCACAGCGCAACATCGACCCGCTAAGTTGGCCGCACACGGGGAACACGGCAGGCTACGGGTACTGGACGGGCTGGAAGGAAGGCGCAGATCTTGGGCAAGGTCGTGCTCGTGACCGGAGTGGCCCGCAGGCTTGGGGGCCGGTTCGTACGACGGATCCAGCGTGACCCGCAGGTGGACCGGGTCGTCGCCGTGGACGCGGTACCACCCGAGCACCACCTTGGCGGTGCCGATTTCATCCAGGCCGACATCCGGCAGCCCACCATCGCGCGCGTGCTCGCCGAGACGGGCGCCGACACGGTCGTCCACATGGATGTGAGCGCGACCGGGCTCGGCAGCGGCAGCCGGACGGCGATCAAGGAAACCAACGTCATCGGCACGATGCAGCTGCTCGGCGCCTGCCAGAAGTCGCCGACCGTGAAGCGGCTCGTCGTGAAGTCCAGTACGAACGTGTACGGGTCCGCGCCCCGTGACCCCGCGGTGTTCACCGAGACGACCCCGCCCAAGTCCCTGCCGAGCGGCGGCTTCGCCAAGGACACCGTCGAGGTCGAGGGGTATGTACGGGGCTTCGCGCGGCGGCGGCCGGATGTGGCCGTGTGTGTGCTGCGGTTCGCGAACATCCTGGGGCCGACGGCCGACACGCCGCTCGCCTCCTACTTCGCGCTGCCGGTCCTGCCGACCGTGTTCGGCTACGACCCGCGGCTGCAGTTCGTGCACGAGGACGACGTGATCGAGGTGCTGCGGATCGCCTCGCACGAGCCGGAGCGGGGCACCCTCAACAGCGGCACCTTCAACATCGCCGGCGACGGCGTCCTGCTGCTCTCCCAGTGCTCCAGGCGGCTCGGCCGGCCCACCGTGCCGCTGCTGCTGCCCGCGGTCACCTGGGCGGGCTCCCTGGTGCGTACGCTGGGTATGACGGACTTCTCGCCCGAACAGATCCGGCTGCTGACCCACGGCCGGGTCGTGGCGACGGACCAGATGCGTGAGACGCTCGGATTCAAGCCGAAGTACACGACCGCGGAGACGTTCGCGGACTTCGCGCGCAGTCACGGACCCGGGCTCCTGCCGCCGGAGGCCCTTGCGGGGGCCGTCGACCGGATCGCCGCGCTGTCCCTGCCGGACAGCGGCCACCCCCCGACGCAGAGCGCCAACTGAGGAGCGCATCAACGATGGCGGATGCCAAGGTCATTCCGTTCGACGACGACCGGTCCCGTGGGAGCGCAGTACAGCGGCCGCCGCGCCGCCGGGGCGCGGGGAGCCGACGCAAGGCCAAGGAACCCGCGCTGGTCGGCGACGTCCAGCCACTGCCCAGCAGGGCGCGCACGCAGGATGATGTTCCTGTGACGCATGAGGAACAGCCGCCCCAGCGGCCGCAGAACGACGGCGGCCTGGAGCGGCGCGTCGCGAGCGGCCTGAGCTTCCTGCGCCGCCGCCTCACCGGCGACTACGAGGTCGACGACTTCGGCTATGACGAGGAGTTGACCGACCAGGTCCTGATGTCCCTGCTGCGGCCGGTGTACGAGAAGTACTTCCGGGTCGAGGTGAAGGGCATCGAGAACATCCCCTCGGAGGGCGGGGCGCTGATCGTCGCCAACCACTCGGGGACGCTCCCGCTGGACGGCCTGATGATGCAGGTCGCCGTCCACGACAACCATCCCGCGGGCCGCCATCTGCGCCTGCTCGCGGCGGACCTCGTCTTCATGTTGCCGGTGGTCAACGAACTGGCCCGCAAGCTGGGGCACACCCTGGCCTGCGCGGAGGACGCCGAACGGCTGCTGGGCCAGGGCGAGCTGGTCGGGGTCATGCCGGAGGGCTTCAAGGGCATCGGCAAGCCCTTCAGCGAGCGCTACAAGCTGCAGCGCTTCGGCCGCGGCGGCTTCGTCTCCACCGCCCTGCGGCACGGCACGCCGATCATCCCGTGCTCGATCGTCGGGGCGGAGGAGATCTACCCGATGATCGGCAACGCGAAGACTTTGGCGCGTCTGCTGGGCTTCCCGTACTTCCCGCTGACGCCGACCTTCCCGTGGCTGGGTCCGCTGGGTGCGGTGCCGTTGCCCACGAAGTGGACGATCCAGTTCGGCGAGCCGATCCCGACGGACAGCTATCCGCCGGAGGCGGCGGAGGACCCGATGCTGATGTTCAACCTGACGGACCAGGTGAGGGAGCAGATCCAGCACACGCTGTACAAGTTGCTGGTGCAGCGGCGGTCGGTGTTCTTCTGAGGCGGCGTGCTTCTGAGGCGGCGTCGGGGCCGCGGGCCGGCGGACGGAGTCCGGCGCAGCTGCTCGAAGCCTGCGAAGCAGTGCGAGGGCGGCAGATAAGAGGGGCCAAGTTGCTGGTGCAGCGGCGGTCGGTGTTCTTCTGAGGCGGCAGCGGCGGTCTGTGTTCTTCTGAGGGTTTTTCGTACGACGACGGGGGCGCCCTCTCCAGAAGGGCGCCCCCGCTGCCGTACGGGCTACTGGTTTGTTTCTCCGCTTTCGATGCCCAGGCCGGGGAGCAGGCCCGGGAGCAGGGGCGGGATTGTCACGTCCGGTTCGGTGGACGGGGACTTGGTGGACGAGGGGGAAGCGCTGCCGCTGTCCTTGGGCGGCTCGAGCAGGCCGCCGGTGCTGCCTCCGAGCAGGCCCTCGCCGGTGGAGCCGGCCGACTGGCTGGGGCTGCTGGAGTGGCTGTGCTTGGAGGAGCCGCTGCCGCTGCCGGATGCCGTCGGCCCCCGGCCGGAGCCGGGTGTCCCCTTGGTCGCCGCGCCCGAGCCGTGATGCTTGCCGTGGCCGCCGCCGTGGGCCGAGGACGGGGGCAGCAGGGACTGCAGCGGGGCGACCTCTTCGTCTATGGCGGCGAACACCGACGACACCTGGTTGCTGACGTCCCCGAGCTGGACCGGGAGCTTCTGGCGCAGGGCGCCCCAGACCTCGCGGTGCGAGCGTGAGAAGGCGGACAGGGCCTGGATGGGGCCGAGGGACCCGGGGTCGCGCTCATACGCCTCGTGCAGCAGCCGGTGGCCCTCGGACGCGTCGCGCGTCATGCCCGACAACGTGCGGCGGATCTCGCCGACGGACTCGTGGTCGAGGTGGCCGCCGCCGCGGCCGCGCTCCATCAGACGGCGGGCCTCGGCCAGCCGGGTGGAGGCCTGATCGAGGTAGGCCACTCCGCGCTCGTCGTCCCCCTGGGAGAGGTAGTTGAGCTTGAAGTCCTCGATGCCGCGTTTGAGTCCGTAGAGCGAGTCGCCGGGCAGGGCGTCCGAGCTCGCGGCGGCGACTCCGCCGAAGGCGCCCGCCGCGACGCCGACGCTGAGCCCGCCCGCGGCCAGGCCCTTGGTCAGCCGCGACCGCGGTCGCAGCTTGCCCAGTGGGCTTGCCCGGTGTGCGCCGCGGGAGCGCTGCTCGGGTACCGCCGTGTCCGCCGCCTCGCCGCCGGCGCCCTCCTGCACCATGGCCTCGAACGCGGCCACCAGTTGTGCTCGTTGGACGACCTTGACCTCGGGGTCGAGCGCCGGTCTGGGCAGCTCGCCGAGACCCTCCGCGAGGGCCAACAGACGGCCCTGCTCGGTCTGTTCCGCAGCAGCCGGGGCCGGGGCCGGTCCTTCGGACTGCTCGGCCGCCGTGCCCTGGTCCGGCTGCTCCTCCAGGGCCTGGGCGAAGGCGTTCGCCCGCCGGTGTGCCGATACGTTCGCGATCACTGGCGGCACCTCCTCTCGTGATGACGGTCGACTCCCCAGGGGGTCCTGAGGGTTGCACCCTCTGCCCGCATCCACACGATCGAGTGATCGGAGACGGCCAGGGAGTGACCACAGGGAGCCTGCATCCCGCACAACGAGTGTCTCGGCACTTGGGTTACGGACGACGGATGATCGGATCGGGAAGTCAACGGACTTTCACTGACAGCTAGTTGGGCATCACTGAGCGTGTACCGGCCTGTTCTGTCAGGTCCGGTGCGGGTGCCGGGTGCGTTTCCCGTGTGCCGTGCGTTCCGTCAGCGGGCGTCGTCCGGGAGGAGGCGGGCGAGGGTGCGTACGGCTCGGTACTGGAGGGTCTTGATGGCGCCCTCGTTCTTGCCCATCACGCGGGCGGTCTCGGCGACGGAGAGGCCCTGGAGGAAGCGGAGCGTCACGCACTCCTGCTGCTGGGGGTTGAGGCGTCGTACGGCCTCGAGCAGGGCGGCGTTGGAGAGGGACTCCAGGACGGAGTCCTCGGGGGAGCGCTCGACCTCGTTGGCGTCGAGCATCTCGCCGGTGGTCACCTCGAGGCGGAAGCGGCTCGACTTGAAGTGGTCGGCGACGAGGTTGCGGGCGATGGTGACCAGCCAGGCGCCGAAGTCGCGGCCCTGCCAGGTGAAGGTGCCGATGCGGCGCAGGGCACGCAGGAACGTCTCGCTGGTGAGGTCCTCGGCGGTGGCTTTGCCGCCGACGCGGTAGTAGATGTACCGGTACACGGTGTCGCTGTACTGGTCGTAGAGGCGGCCGAAGGCGTCGGCCTCGCCGGCCTGGGCGCGTTCGACGAGGTCCATCATCCGGGCGCTGTCGCTGTCCGCGGCCGGGCGGCGGGTGGTGGTGGCGCCGGCGGCGCGGCTGCGTCTGCCGACGGCGGCGGTGCTGCCGTCGGCGAGGGCGTAGCACGGGCCGACGGGGGTGCTGGCTACGGCTAGGGCGGGGACGGCGTACGCGGTGGGGACGAAGCCGCGCAACAGGTTGTGGACCGTTGCGCGCAGCGTAGCCAGGCCCGAGGCGTCAACCCCGACGTGTGGGTACACGGGACTCCCAGAGGCAGAGCTTCCATCACGTGCAGTGCGGGACCTTTCACCCGTCGTAGCGACGGAGGGGTACCGGTTTGCGTCTGAGGAGAATAACGCTTCGTACAGGCGCTGCTACACCCAGTTGCTCAAATCATCGATTACGTCGCTTCTGTAACCGATTGGCGGCGCATCAAGTGCCGTAGCGTGACTGATTGTTGATCGATATGGGTCTTGTTTCGAGTGGGAACGGGGCGTGTTGTGGCCGTGTGCAGCCAATGGGACTGGACAGGGGGTGTGGGGGTAGGCAGTGGGGATTGGCGTGTTCGGGGCGGGGCCGGTTGCGGTGTGATCAGGAGTGGTGCGGGTGTTGATGTTTTTCGCCCCCGCCGCCCCTACCCGTCCCGTCCCCAGGGGCTCCGCCCCTTCGACCCCGCCAGGGGCTCCGCCCCTTCGACCCCGCCAGGGGCTCCGCCCCTTCGACCCCGCCAGGGGCTCCGCCCCTGCACCCCGGCGGGGACTGCGTCCCCTGCACCCCTTGTGGGGCTCTGCCCCTGAACTCCGCCGGGGCTATGCCTCTGCACCCCTTGTGGGGCTCCGGCACCTGCGCCCCGGCGGGGACTGCGTCGCCTGCACCCCTTGTGGGGCTCCGCCCCTGAACCCCGCCGGGGCTATGCCTCTGCACCCCGCCGGGGCTATGCCTCTCCACCCGTTGTGGGGTTCCGGCACCTGCACCCCGCCGGGGCTTCGCCCCTGCACCTCGTCGGAGCTCCGCCTCTCCACCCTCTGTGGGGTTCCGGCCCCTGAACCTCGGTGGCGACCGTCCCCTGCACCCCGCCGGGGCTTCGCCCCGGACCCCGGTCGGCCTGAACGGCCTCGTCCTCAATCGCCGGACGGGCTGAGGTCTGGTGCGGCGCCGGAGCGGAGGGGGGCAACTGATGTGTGGCGCAAGGTATTTGTGCCGGGCGTCCGCTCACGATGCGCGGGTGTCAGTCCTCGGGTCGGCCTGCCGGCATTGCGCCGGGCGGTTGCCGGTGATCCGCCCTCGGGCCGGCCTGTCGGTACTGCGCCGGTTGCCGGTGGTCTGCCCTCGGGCCGGCCTGTCGGTACTGCGCCGGGCGGTTGCCGGTGGTCTGCCCGCGGGTCGGCCTGCTGGCACTGCGCCGGCCGTTGCCGGTGGTCTGTCCTCGGGGCGGCCTGGCGTACTGCATCGGGCGGTCGCCGGCGGGGCGGCTTGGAGTGCGGTGGTTGCTCGGCCGGGTGGGTCAGCGGCGGCGTTTGTGGAGGGCGATCGCTGCCGCTGTGCCGCCTGCCACTGCTCCTACGCCTGCCGCTGCGGGGATGCCGACCTTGGCTGCCTTGCGGCCGGTGCGGTAGTCGCGCAGGCGCCAGTCGAGTTTGCGGGCGTGCTTGCGGAGCTTGGTGTCGGGGTTGATCGCGTAGGGGTGGCCCACGAGGGAGAGCATGGGGATGTCGTTGTGGGAGTCGCTGTACGCGGCGCAGCGGGAGAGGTCGAGGCCTTCGGCGGCGGCGAGGGCGCGGACGGCTTCCGCCTTCGCGGGGCCGTGGAGGGGTTCGCCGACCAGTTTGCCGGTGTAGACGCCGTCGACGGACTCGGCCACCGTGCCCAGGGCGCCGGTGAGGCCGAGGCGGCGGGCGATCACCGTGGCGATCTCGACCGGGGCCGCGGTGACGAGCCACACCTTCTGGCCCGCGTCCAGGTGGGCCTGGGCGAGTGCGCGCGTACCCGGCCAGATGCGCTCGGCCATGTACTCGTCGTAGATCTCCTCGCCGATGGACTGGAGTTCCGCGACGCGGTGGCCCTTCACGATGGACAGGGCCGAGTCGCGGGCCTCCTGCATGTGCTCCGGGTCCTCGACGCCGGCCAGCCGGAACCACGCCTGCTGCCAGGCGAACCTGGCGAGGTCGCGCGTCTCGAAGAACTTGCGCTTGTAGAGGCCCCGCCCGAAGTGGAAGAGGGCGGCACCTTGCATCACGGTGTTGTCGAGGTCGAAGAAGGCTGCGGCCTTGTCGTCGCCGAGCACCGGGAACTCCGGTTCCTCCGGGGGGACGTCCTGCGAGGACTTGCGCGCAGCCTCTGCCGAGGCCTCGCCTGCCAACACGCTCCGCGCCGTGGCGGAGCGCCTACGGGGAGTGAGCCATCCGAGAGCGGCCATGCCCGTGAGCATAGCCAGTTTGTTCGGTGCCTCCAGACGCGACAGGTTTGGGGGTTGTGAACTCTCCGCGACCGCGTCGTTAAAGAACTGATCCGATCCGCCCGCTCCTTGGCGTTTTCGCGGGTGTGCCGCCGCCGTGCGCTCGCGCGAGAATGGCTGACATGAGTCCCCTCTTCCGTCGTAAGGCCCAGGACCTCCGGAGCCGGAACGTCACTCTCATCCGCAAGCCCGGGTGTCACCTGTGTGATGACGCACAGCTTGTGGTGGAGAAGGTGTGTGCGGAGGTGGGGGTGGCGTGGGAGGCGAAGGACATCTCCCTGGATCAGCAGCTCCACGACCAGTATTGGGAGCAGATTCCCGTGGTTCTCGTCGACGGCCGGCAGCACACCTTCTGGCGCGTGGACGAGCAGCGGTTGCGCAAGGCACTGACTGAGTAGTCCAAGTCGTCCGGAACCTCGCTTAGGATCGACGGCGACTGGTCTCGGGGGCGGGGATCGTAAGAGGAGAGTGTGCGGTTTTGCCCCCACGAGATGAGAAGCGGTGGTGTTTGTGCGCCGGTTCCGCACCAGTGCGCCGGGGGCGCGTGACCCCGGTCACGTTGGCCGGGCAAATCGGACACCATCTTTGTGCACGCGTTCACAAAGACATAGCCTGCTGTCGACGGGGCGGTCTGGGTACGTGTGACCGCCTACAGCCCCGCTCTACCCGCAGGAGCACCGTGGCAACTGGCCGAACTCACCGACCGGCGACCCGTAGCCGAGGGATTCCCGAGGCCACCGTCGCCAGGCTTCCGCTGTACCTCCGCGCCCTGACCGCACTGTCGGAGCGCTCGGTACCCACGGTCTCCTCCGAGGAGCTCGCGGCCGCGGCGGGGGTCAACTCCGCCAAGCTGCGCAAGGACTTCTCCTACCTGGGCTCGTACGGGACGCGTGGTGTCGGCTACGACGTCGAGTATCTCGTCTACCAGATCTCGCGTGAGCTGGGGCTCACCCAGGACTGGCCGGTTGTGATCGTCGGTATCGGCAACCTCGGCGCGGCTCTCGCCAATTACGGCGGGTTCGCCTCCCGTGGCTTCCGCGTCGCGGCGCTCATAGACGCCGATCCGGCCATGGCGGGCAAGCCTGTCGCGGGGATCCCCGTGCAGCACACCGATGACCTGGAAAAGATCATCGAGGACAACGGGGTGTCCATCGGCGTCATCGCCACTCCCGCGGGCGCCGCCCAGCAGGTCTGCGACCGGCTCGTGGCCGCCGGGGTCACCTCCATTCTGAACTTCGCGCCGACCGTGCTGTCCGTCCCGGACGGTGTCGACGTACGCAAGGTGGATCTCTCGATCGAGCTGCAGATCCTCGCCTTCCACGAGCAGCGCAAGGCCGGCGAGGAGGCCGAGGCCGCGGGTTCCGACGGCTCGGGGCCCGTCGCCGCCGCCCGCCAGGAGTCCGCCGAGCAGGGACCCGACGGGGACGTACCCGCCGTGATGCCGGCATGAGTCTCCTCGTCGTCGGGCTGAGCCACCGCAGCGCCCCGGTCAGCGTCCTGGAACGGGCCGCGCTGCATGCGGACGCCCAGGTCAAGCTGCTCCAGGACACGGTCGCCGCGGAGCCCGCCACCGAGGCCGCGGTGCTCGCCACCTGCAACCGCATCGAGCTGTACGCCGACGTGGACAAGTTCCACGCCGGTGTCGCCGAGCTGTCGACGCTGCTCGCCCAGCACAGCGGGGTGGGGCTGGACGAGCTGACCCCGTATCTGTACGTGCACTACGAGGACCGGGCCGTCCACCATCTGTTCTCGGTCGCCTGCGGCCTCGACTCGATGGTCGTGGGCGAGGGGCAGATCCTCGGGCAGATCAAGGACTCCCTCGCCAAGGCGCAGGACCTGCACACCGCCGGGCGGCTGCTGAACGACCTCTTCCAGCAGGCGCTGCGGGTCGGCAAGCGCGCACACTCCGAGACCGGGATCGACCGGGCCGGGCAGTCGCTGGTCACCTTCGGTCTTGAGCAGCTGGCGGCCGGGGCGGATGTGCAGGCGTGGGCCCGGGGGAAGAAGGCGCTGGTCATCGGGGCGGGGTCGATGTCCTCGCTGGCTGCTGCGACGCTGGTGCGGGCAGGGGTCGGCGAGGTCGTGATCGCCAACCGGACGGGGGAGCGGGCCGAGCGGCTCGCCGAGATCTTGAACGACGGTGCGGGCGACAGCGTGCTGGCCCGTGCCGTGCCGATGGGTGCGGTGTCGGGTGAGCTGACACGTGCCGATGTTGTGGTGTCTTGTACCGGGGCCACTGGGCTTGTGCTGTCCGCCGGCGCGGTTGCTACGGCGGTGCGGGGCCGGGTGGTTGACCAGGTGCCGGATGCCGGTGCGGGCCAGGGGGACGTCGCGCAACCCGGCGCTGACGGGGTGCCGCCGGCGCCCACCCGTGCCGCCCTGGCGGCACGACTGCCCGCAGGCTCCGCAGATGAAGAGAACTGCCCGCTTGATCTTCCCGCTGTGCAGCAAGGCTTCTCCGTCATGGGGGAAGCTGCCGTTGCCGGGATGGATGCGGCGACCCTGGAGCAGCATGCCGTCTGGGTGGACAACGGCGACGTCGACCGGCGTGAGGCGGCCCGGCGGGCGCCCGAGGCCGATGCCGAGCTGATCACCGCGCTGGCCGCGACCGTGGCCACGGTCGGGCGGATTCCGGAGCGCCGCAAGGCCGAGCCGGTCGTCGAGACGCCGCGGCCCGCGCCCGTGCTGTTCCTCCTCGACCTCGCGATGCCCCGCGACATCGACGCGGCCGTGCACCGGCTGGCCGGTGTGCGGCTCGTCGACATCGAGTCGCTCGCCGAGGCCTCCGCGGACGCTCCGATGGCGGCCGACGTCGACCAGGTACGCCGTATCGTCGCGGACGAGGTCGCGGCCTTCGGGGCGGCGCTCAGGGCCGCGCACATCACACCCACCGTCGTGGCCCTGCGCACCATGGCCGCCGATGTGGTCGCGAATGAGATCGCGCGGCTCGAGGGGCGGCTGCCCGGGCTCGACGACAAGCACCGCAGCGAGATCACCCAGACCGTCAAGCGCGTCGTCGACAAGCTGCTGCACGCGCCGACCGTACGAGTCAAGCAGCTCGCGGCCGAACCGGGCGGAGCAGGGTACGCGGATGCCCTGAGGACCCTGTTCGACCTCGACCAGGAAGCGGTGGCCGCCGTCTCCCGGGCCGAGGGCGCCGACGATGAATCTGAGAACAGCAAGAACCGAGGGCCGGCATGAGTAGCAAGGCATGGAGACTGGGGACGAGGCGAAGCAGACTCGCCATGGCCCAGTCCGGGCAGGTGGCGGACGCCGTGAGCCAGGTGACCGGACGGCCCGTCGAGCTCGTCGAGATCACCACCTACGGCGACACCTCTCGCGAGCACCTCGCGCAGATCGGCGGCACGGGTGTGTTCGTCACGGCGCTGCGCGACGCGCTGCTGCGGGGTGAGGTCGACTTCGCGGTTCATTCGCTCAAGGACCTGCCCACCGCGCAGCCCGAGGAGCTGGCGCTCGCCGCCGTCCCGCGGCGCGAGGACCCGCGTGACGTGATCGTCGCCCGGGACGCGCTGAAGTTCACCGACCTGCCGCGCGGGGCGCGCATCGGTACGGGTTCGCCGCGTCGCACGGCGCAGCTGAACGCGTACGCGCGCAGCCACGGGCTGGACATCGAAACGGTCCCGATACGGGGGAACGTGGATACCCGGATCGGATACGTGCGGGACGGTGAGCTGGACGCCGTCGTCCTCGCCGCCGCCGGCCTGAGCCGGATAGGCCGTAGCGATGAAGTGACCGACTTCCTGTCGGTCGACACCGTTCTGCCCGCCCCCGGCCAGGGGGCACTGGCGATCGAGTGTGCCGCGGACAACGCGGAACTGATCGCCGCGCTCGGAGAGCTCGACGACCCCTTCACCCGGGTCGCCGTGACCGCCGAGCGGTCACTGCTCGCCGCCCTGGAGGCCGGCTGCAGCGCCCCTGTGGGCGCGCTGGCCGACCTGCTGGCCGACGGGCAGATTGTCAAGGAAATGCGCCTGCGGGGCGTCGTCGGTACCACCGACGGCTCCCGCACGGTGCAGCTGTCCACCACCGGTCCCGTGCCCGAGACGTACGACCAAGCAATGGCGCTCGGCCGTGAACTCGCTGCCGAGATGCTTGCCCAGGGCGCGGCCGGTCTGATGGGGGAGCGAGCACAGTGAGCCCCACCACCCTTCCCGCCGGCCTTGAACACGGGCACGTCACCTTCCTCGGTGCCGGACCCGGGGATCCGGGACTGCTGACTCTGCGCGCCGTGGAGGCGCTGGCGAACGCGGACGTCCTCGTCGCCGAGCACGACGTGCTCGACGTGGTGCGTCAGCACGCCAGACAAGGCGTCGCCGAGGTGCACACGGACGGGGGTCCTTCCTCGGACTCGCTTCCGGGCACGGGCGCACCTCAGCTCGCGGTTGTTGACAGCTCGTCAACAACCGCTGGGGTCCCCGTGGTACGGGATGCCGCACATCTTGTCATGGAGGCCACGCGGGGCGGCAGGCGGGTCGTCCGTGCCGTGTCCGGTGACCCCGGACTCGACGCGTACGCCGCCGAGGAGATGCTCGCCTGCGCCGCCGCGGGCGTGCCCTTCGAGGTCGTGCCCGGTGTCGCCGCGGCCGTCGGCGTGCCCGCGTACGCCGGTGTTCCGCTGCGCGACGCCCACGGCGCGGACGTGCGGTTCGTGGACGCCCGTACCGCCTCGGACCGCTGCTGGACGGAGGTGGGTGTCTCCGACGGGACGGTGGTCGTGTCGACGACCCTCGACTCCGTGGGCGCGGCCGCGGGCGAGCTGGTGTCGGCCGGACGTAAGCCGGACACGCCGATCACCGTGACGGTGGCCGGTACGACGACGCGTCAGCGGACCTGGACCGCGACGCTGGGGAGCATCGCCCAGACGCTGAAGCAGGCCAAGGTGCTGCCCTCGCCCGAGGGCGGGCGGCCGGTGATAGCCGTGGTCGGTGAGCGTTCCGCCGCCGCCCAGCGCGACCGGCTGTCGTGGTTCGAGTCCAAGCCGCTGTTCGGCTGGAAGGTGCTCGTGCCGCGTACGAAGGAGCAGGCGGCGTCGCTCTCCGACCAACTGCGGTCCTACGGCGCCGTACCGCACGAGGTGCCGACCATCGCCGTCGAGCCGCCGCGGACGCCCCAGCAGATGGAGCGGGCCGTGAAGGGGCTCGTCACCGGGCGGTACGAGTGGATCGCGTTCACCTCGGTCAACGCGGTGAAGGCGGTCCGGGAGAAGTTCGAGGAGTACGGGCTCGATGCCCGGGCGTTCGCGGGGATCAAGGTCGCCGCGGTGGGGGAGCAGACCGCGAAGGCGCTCGTCGCCTTCGGTGTGAAGCCGGATCTGGTGCCGAGCGGGGAGCAGTCGGCTGCGGGGCTTCTCGAGGACTGGCCGCCGTACGACCCTGTTTTCGACCCGATCGACCGGGTGTTCCTGCCGCGGGCCGACATCGCCACGGAGACCCTCGTTGCCGGGCTGATCGAGCTCGGGTGGGAGGTCGACGACGTCACGGCCTATCGGACCGTGCGGGCCTCGCCGCCGCCGGCCGATACGCGGGAGGCGATCAAGGGGGGTGGGTTCGATGCGGTGCTGTTCACTTCGTCGTCCACCGTGCGGAACCTGGTGGGTATTGCGGGCAAGCCGCACAACGTGACGGTGATTGCTTGTATTGGGCCGGCCACCGCGAAGACCGCTGAGGAGCATGGGCTGCGGGTCGATGTGATGGCTCCGGAGCCGTCCGTGCACAAGTTGGCTGAGGCGCTTGCGGACTTCGGGCTGCGGCGTCGGGCTGCCGCCCTGGATGCGGGGGATCCAGTTACTCGGCCCAGTGAGCGGCGGCCGGGGGCCAGGCGTCGTCGGACGACCTGAGGTGTGTGGGGGTGCGCGGCCCTGGGGGCTGCGCCCCCGGACCCCCACGACGGGCTGGAATTGCTCACGCCGGCTGAGGCTTCACCGTATGGCCGTAGCGCAGCAGGTTGCACGGGTCGTATGTCGACTTCGTGTGCGTGAGGCGGTCGTAGACCTCGTCCGACCAGGCGCGCGCCCGGTCCTTCTCGTCGCCCGGGCGGCCGTGGAGGTTGACCATCGTGTGGCCGGTGCTCCACGGGGACATGGTCTGGTGGAGGGCCGTGGTGGCTGATTCCACCGCCGCTGCCGTGTCCGGGTCGGGCAGGACGCCGACCGTTTCCAGGAGGTAGCCGGCGTCGCGGGCGCAGATGGCGTCCTCGACGGGGGCCGGGCGGGAGAGTTCGCCGCCCATGTGGCGGAGTTCGATCAGCAGGAGCGGGAGGTCCGGGACGGCCGGGCCCGCCCGGTCCAGGAACGCGGTCCGGGCGTCCGGGGGCAGCGCCCTGAGCAGGGTGCAGGCCTCGCGGGCGGGGAGCGGGTCGTGCGGGTCCTCGTAGATGCGGTCCATGGCGGCGTACGGCATGTCCTCCACCGTGTCGATCGCGACGGGAGCGGCCGCGCGGATGGGGGCCAGCAGGTTCTCGCCCTCCCTCGCGTCGCCGGTCCAGGCCAGCGCGACGCGGGCCCAGAAGCCGCCGCGCAGGGGCTCGGGGATCTGCGGGATCGGCGGCAGACGCAGGATCGTGTACGCGCTGCACATCTCGGTGGGCAGGTCGGCCGTCCAGTCGGCCCAGGTGCGCAGGACCGTCTCCGCGTGTTCGCCGGGGAAGTAGATGCCGCCGCCGAGGACCGTGGCCAGCGGGACCAGCTCGAAGGTCAGCTCGGTGACCACGCCCACGTTGCCCTTGCCGCCGCGCAGGGCCCAGAAGAGGTCCGGTTCGGTGTCGGCGGTCACCGTGCGCAGGGTCGCGTCCGGCGTGACGACCTGGACGGAGCGGACCCGGTCGGCCGCGTAGCCGTAGGCCCGGCCGAGGACGGGCAGACCGCCGCCCAGGGTGTAGCCGACGACGCCCGCGTCCGAGGACGACCCGTTCAGCGGGGCGAGGCCGTAGGGGGCGGCCGCCTCCAGGACGTCGCGCCACCTCGCACCGGCGGCGACCGTCGCGGTGCGCTCGGCCGGGTCGATCGTCACGTCGGTCATGCGGGTGGTGCTGATGAGCAGGCCGCCGTCGATCGGGAAGTTCGCGCCGTGGCCGGTGGCCTGGACCGCCACCGGCGTCCCGGTGGCCGCGGCCCAGCGCATCGCCGTCACGATGTCGTCGGCGCCTGCCGCTCCGATCACGATGTCCGGGTGGTGGAAGGCCGACAGATTGAAGCCGGTGACCTCGGCCACATAGGCGTCGTCGCCGGGCCGCAGGACGGGGCCGTGGATCTCGGACAGGGCGAACAGGTCCGGGGTGTGGTGGGTGGCGGTCATCTCGTCCTCCTCCTTCGCGCAGGCGGGCAGGCGTGCGCGGCGAGGGGACGGGGGCCCGGTCCTTGCTCCTTGCTGTTTTCTCAGGATGGACCCGTGGGATGCGGGCCGCATCGCGGGGGGCGAACGGCTGCGCAGGACCGACATACCGTCGGCAAAGGTGCCGGTGGGCCGGGCGTAGCGTAGGTGGCATGACGAAGTACGGATCCTTCCCCGGCACGCGGCCGCGGCGGCTGCGGACCACCCCCGTCATGCGGCGCATGGTCGCCGAGACCCGGCTGCACCCGGCGGACTTCATCCTCCCCGCCTTCGTGCGCGAGGGCGTCTCCGAGCCCGTGCCGATCTCCGCCATGCCCGGCGTCGTCCAGCACACGCGCGACAGCCTGAAGAAGGCGGCCGCCGAGGCGGTGGCCGCCGGAGTCTCCGGGATCATGCTGTTCGGCGTGCCGGAGGAGGAGAAGAAGGACGCCCTCGGGACGCCGGGGACCGACCCGGACGGGATTCTGCAGGTCGCGATCCGCGATGTGCGGGCCGAGGTCGGGGACGACCTCCTCGTCATGTCCGATCTCTGTCTCGACGAGACGACCGATCACGGGCACTGCGGGGTGCTCGACGCGGAGGGGCGCGTCGACAACGACGCCACGCTCGAGCGGTACGCCGAGATGGCGCAGGTCCAGGCCGACGCGGGGGCCCATGTGGTGGGGCCCAGCGGGATGATGGACGGGCAGATCGGGGTCATCCGTGACGCGCTCGACCAGATCGGCCGGGAGGACGTCGCGATCCTCGCCTACACGGTGAAGTACGCCTCCGCGTTCTACGGCCCGTTCCGCGAGGCCGTCGGCTCCTCCCTGAAGGGGGACCGGAAGACCTATCAGCAGGATCCCGCCAATGTGCGTGAGTCGCTGCGGGAGTTGGCGCTCGACCTCGAAGAGGGCGCCGACATGGTGATGGTGAAGCCGGCCGGACCGTTCCTCGACATCCTCGCGCGGGT
This sequence comes from Streptomyces sp. NPDC001492, assembly GCF_053597275.1. NCBI lineage: Bacteria > Bacillati > Actinomycetota > Actinomycetes > Kitasatosporales > Streptomycetaceae > Streptomyces > Streptomyces sp. NPDC001492. The sequence goes on from NZ_JBSFHW010000013.1 coordinate 21,511, forward strand.
CGCGGACGCGGTGGACGTACCGGTCGCCGCCTACCAGATCTCCGGCGAGTACTCGATGATCGAGGCCGCCGCCGAGAAGGGCTGGATCGACCGCGACCGGGCGATCCTGGAGACGCTGACCGGCATCAAGCGGGCGGGCGCGCAGAACATCCTCACGTACTGGGCGACCGAAGTGGCGGAAAAGTTGCGCTGATCCGGGCTACGGATGGGGATACGTCAGGACTCGAATCGGCCACCGACCCGCATCGGAATGCACTCGGTTCGGCAACGGAACCAACTCGGAACCGTGAACTGAGGCCTCGCGCTCCATGGTTGCCCGCCGTTCGCCGCGATCAGTGGCGGGTTCGGGGCCGATTCGCGGTAGATCTGTCCGAAAAGAGCTCAACCCTTGCGCCGTACACACCGAATTGACGAGTTCTCATCAGTGTCCTTACCTTCTCGCCTGGCCTGATCCGTTCCGGATGGTCCGAACGTCGATCCCTGGGGGACACACATGAGCTGGTTCATCGAGGCGCTGAAGAAGTACGCGGTGTTCAGCGGGCGCGCGCGCCGCAAGGAGTACTGGATGTTCGTGCTGTTCACGGCGATCATCTACGCCGTCCTGCTCGGCATCGGCATCGCGATCAAGGCGCCGTTCATCGCGATCGTCTTCTACGTCGCGATCCTGCTGCCCAGCCTGGCCGTCGGCGTCCGCCGTCTGCACGACACCGGCCGCTCCGGCTGGTGGCTGCTGTTCGGGATCGTCCCGATCGTCGGCGGTATCACCCTGCTGGTCTTCAGCTGCTCCGACAGCCAGCCGGGCGAGAACAAGTACGGCCCGAACCCGAAGGAAGCGGTTGTGGCCCACGCCTGATCCTCTGAGCAGGGAGGCCGCCCGGTTCACGACCGGGCGGCCTCTTCGCGTTCCGTACGGCGGCAGTGTGCCCGGCGGGAGCGTGCAGGGAGTGGGTCGTTGCCGGGCCCTCGTCCTTGAGGCCCTTCCCGTCCCTGCACCCGGCCAGCGCGAACGCGGCGAGTACCAGGGCGGTGGCGGCGAAGAGGCGGATGCGAGGGGCTCGGGCGGGCATGGTGGTACGTGCCTTCCGTGGGCGGTGGGCTGGGGATTCCAGCCTGAGCGGTGATCGGCTCCGCCCGCCACAGTCCGCGGAGGATTCGGGACGCCGAAGCCCGGGGATGCCCTCTGACCTGCGGTGATATCGCGTCCCAAAGGCTCGGTACGGGACGCTTCCGGGGGCCGGGACTTGCGAGGTCACGGTGCCGGCCACGACAAGTGCCGCCGACGGCGAGGTCGTTGGTGACTGGTCCTGGTCTCTTGAACGACCGCCCCCACGCTCCAGGGAGACGCTCATGCCCGGTGACGTCCTCAACCGGGATCCCGCCGAGCTGAGAAGGAGGACCTCGGCCGCGACCGGCCGGTCGCGCTCCGCCTCGTGGCGCTTCTGCGCTTCGTCGACGACGAGGAGGCCTGCCCGATCGTGCGTGAACTCCTCGACACGCTGCCGTCCGGCAGCCGGCTCGCTCAGCCATCTCACCGGAGACCTCAACCCCGAGAACACCCGCGCGGTCCAACGGACGTACACCGAGCGGTGCTTCACCTTCGTGCTGCGCTCCCGGGCCGAGGTCGAGCGCTTCCTCACCGAGAGCGCCCTGGAGCCGGCGGATCCGTGTACGCGGCGGTCGGCACCAAGCCCTGAGTGGCCGGCCGAAGGCCTGAGGGGCGGTCCGTCCGTATCGCGGAAACCTGCTTGTAGAGGGCACGTACATCCCTAGGCTGCGGTCACGAGCCGCCGTCACCGCAGCCGAAGGAGCCGCGCCATGACCGTCGCACCCGCCTTTGCCCCCGTCCCGCCGCTCGCCGCGCGGGCCCGGTCGATCGGCGGTTCGCCGGTACGGGACATCCTCGCCGTCACCGCCCGCCCCGAGGTGATCAACTTCGCGGGCGGGCTGCCGGCACCGGAGCTGTTCGACGCGCAGGGGGTCGCGGAGGCCTTCGGGGCCGTGCTGTCGCAGGCGTCCGCGCAGGCCATGCAGTACTCCACGACCGAGGGCGAGCCGACGCTGCGGGGCGCGCTCGCCGCGCGGACGGCGGCCCGCGGGCTGCCCACGGACGCCGACGACATCCTGGTCACCACCGGCTCGCAGCAGGCGCTGTCCCTGCTGGCCACGGCGTTGCTGGAGCCCGGGGACGCCGTCCTCGTCGAAAGCCCCTGTTACCTCGCGGCACTTCAGGTCTTCGCGTTCGCGGGCGCGCGGGTGCTGGCGGTCCCCGGAGACGGGGACGGCGTCGACCCCGACGCCCTGGAGGAGCTGGTGGTGCGGGAGCGGCCCAAGCTGCTGTACACCGTGCCGACGTTCCAGAACCCGACCGGCCGCACCATGCCGGCCGAACGCCGGGCCGCCGTCGCGGCAGTGGCCGCCCGCCGGGGGCTGTGGATCGTCGAGGACGACCCCTACGGCGAACTCCGCTTCGAGGGCGAGCGGGTGCCGTGGATCGCCTCGTACGAGGAGGCGGCGGACCGGACCGTGCTGCTCGGCTCCTTCTCCAAGGTCATGGCGCCGGGCCTCAGGCTCGGCTGGCTGCGGGCGCCCAGGGAACTGCGGCGCGCCTGTGTCGTCGCCAAGCAGGCCGCCGACCTGCACACCCCGACCCTCAACCAGCTGGCGGCGGCACGGTACCTGGCGGACCGTGACCTGGACGCCCATGTGGCGCGGGTGGCGGGCGTCTACCGCGAGCGCCGGGACGCCATGCTCGCCGGGCTGCCCGAGGCGCTTCCCGAGGGCTCGGCCTGGGCCCGGCCCGAGGGCGGCATGTTCCTCTGGGCCCGCCTCCCGGAGCCGTACGACACCAGCGCGCTGCTGCCGCGAGTGGTGCGGCACGACGTGGCGTACGTCCCTGGCGCACCCTTCTACGCCGGCGACCCCGACCGCTCGACCCTGCGGCTGTGCTTCGTGACGCAGACGCCGGAAGAGATCCGGGAGGGGCTCAGGAGGCTGGCGGAGGGGCTGCGGGACCAGGCCCTCCCGTTTGGATCACGCCCGTAACGCGGGTGGGAATGTGACGTTATTGAGAACGGAAGAAACGTCACATTTCGCACATGGAGGTCTCGAATGGTTCTCGCTGCTCTGCTCACCGGTGTGGCTCTCCTCCTTCACCACGCTCTCGGCGTCTGAAGACAGTCCTCACACCGCGGCCGGGTCCGGTGCGCCCACCACCGGACCCGGCCGCGGCGGACCGTCAGTCCCACCAGAAGTGCCAGGCCGGCTGGTTGAGGAGCTGGTGTTCGGCATAGGCGGCCAGGGCGGTGTCCGCGCCCTGCAGGAAGTTGTCCGGACAGAACGCGAAGTGCTCGGCGGCGAGGGCCTCCGCCTCGGCGAGAGTGGTGGGCGGCGCTGCGACGGACACCGTCAGCTGGTCGAAGCCGAGCGCCACGACCCGTATGCCGAAGCGGTCCTCCCAGGAGCGGAGTACCGCGCAGAGCCGGGCCACGTCGTTCTCGTGGTTCGCGGGGCCCATCCAGCCGATCGCCGCGGGTATGTCGGCGCTGCGGCGGGCGGGGACCAGGGCCAGGCGGGGGTCCTTGAGGGGGCGGCCGCCGTCGAGGAGGGAGTCCACCACGGCGGAGGCGACGGACTCGGGGTCCGCGCCGGCGCCCACGGTCTGGGCGGCGGCCGGGCCGGGCCAGTCGGCGCCGTCCTCCGCGCACTCGTACCAGAGTTCCTCCAGCACCTCCTCGGCGTCGTGATCCCCCGGGTAGGACATCTCGCCCGGTACCAGCTCCCATTCCTCCGGGCCGCCGTGCCCGGCACCGACATCGAGGATCACCGGGAGCAGACCGGCGGCCGGTGCCGACTGCTGGAGCGCGGCCCGGGCACCGGGCACCGCCCGGCCGTCGGCCAGCCACAGCAACGGCTCGTGCCACGGCCCGTCGTCGGTCGCGTCGACCAGTACGCCCGGCGGAAGTCCGAGGCCGAGGGACGCGAGACGCGGCAGGGGGTTGGGAAGAGTCGCCATGTCAGTGACTGTAGGGGCAGCCACTGACAATCCCCCCGGCGGCCGTCACCGCACAGCGCCCCCGACGACCGTCGCCACCGTCCCGCGCACCGCCGCCGGGTCCGGCGGCCCCGCCTCCCGGTCGGCGAACAGGAGGTGCGCGGCACCCAGCAGGGTGGCCGCGAGAAGGCCCAGGTCCGCGTCCGCCGCGACACGGCCCAGGTCGCGCTCGGCGGCGAGGTAGCCCGTGAGCACCGCCGACGCCTCCGTCATGAGCGGGATGCCGCTGGAACCGGCCGCGCGCAGACGGGCGCGGAGTTCGTCCCGGGTGATGACCAGGCCCACGACGGCGATCGCCACCGCGTCGAACAGGTCCGTCAGGGCGCCGGTGAGGTTGCCGGCGACCGTGCCCGTCCCGGCGGCCTCGCGAAGGGCCGCATCCAGGCCCGCCAGCCGGCGGATACGGTCCAGCACCAGCTCGGCCAGGAACGCGTCGAAGTCCGCGAAGTGCCGGTGCAGGACCCCCTTCGCGCAGCCCGCCTCAGCCGTCACCGCCCTGCTGGTCAGGGCGGTCGGACCGGCGCGCAGCAGGATGCGTTCGGCGGCGTCGAAGAGCTGCTGGCGTGGGTCGCGGATGGCCACACCTGTCGGCATACCGCCTCCTGTCCCGGCGCGAGTGGGCGCATGCCCATGGATGGGTGCCCCTTGACGAGTGGGCATGCGCCCACTCATAGTGGGCGCATGCCCACTTTACCGTCCTCGGCATCGTCGCCGGCCTCCCCCGCCGAGAACCAGCCCCATCAGTGGCGGGACATGGCGGAGTCGTTCGGCGGCGACGCCGAGCGCTACGACCGGGCCCGGCCCCGCTACCCCGACGCCCTGGTGGCGCGGATCGTCGCCGCGAGCCCCGGACCGGAAGTCCTCGACGTCGGCTGCGGCACCGGAATCGCCGCCCGGCAGTTCACCTCCGCCGGGTGCAGCGTGCTCGGGGTCGAGCCCGACGCGCGTATGGCCGAAGTGGCCCGGCGGCCGGACGCCGGCGTGACGGTGGACGTGGCGAGGTTCGAGGAATGGGAGCCTGGGAAGCGGCGGTTCGACGCCGTCGTCGCCGGGACCGCCTGGCACTGGATCGACCCCGTCGCGGGGGCCGCGAAGGCGGCGGGCGTCCTGCGGCCCGGCGGGGTGCTGTCCGTCTTCTGGAACGTGGCCCTGCTCCCGGCCGACCTGACCGAAGCGGTCGCCGACGCCTGCGAACGCGTCATGCCCGACTCGCCGTTCGACTTCCGCGCGGCCCTCACCCGGCCCGCCGCGGTCCCGTACCGGGCCATCCTCGACAAGGCCGCCGACGGGATCCGCGCGGCCGGCTGCTTCGGTGAACCCGAACAGTGGCGGTACGACTGGGAGTTCACCTACACCCGTGACGCCTGGCTGGACGTCGTGCCCACCCAGGGCGCCTTCACCCGCCTCCCGGCCGCGGCACTCGCCGAGGTCCTGGAGGCCGCCGGGAGCGCCATCGACGCGCGCGGCGGCAGCGTCACCATGCCGTACGCCACCATGGCCGTCACCGCACAACGGACCTGAAGCACTCCTCCGCACGGCCCTTCGCCGGCCGGAAACAGGTGCGCAGGGCCGTTCCGGGGCGGGTCACCGTCATCGGGGTGTAGACGAAGCTGTCCGCGTCGACGGCGTTCCCGACCTCGGCGCCGCGGACCCGGCCGCCCGCCGTCAGCTCGATCCGGTCGCCGATCCGCGTGCCCCACATCCGGGCCCAACTCGTCCCGCACTCCTTGCTGTAGCGCACCTCCACCCAGGCGCCGGCGGCCGTGTGATGCGTGGCGATCGTGTCCGGTCTGGGGGCGCAGTACATGTCGATCGGGCTCCTGCCCTCGCAGGACGAAGCCCGGCAGTGCGGTCCCGGAGCGGAGGTGGTCGCGGCGGCCGGGCGCGCTTCCTCGTGCTGGCGCGGCAGCAGGAGCAGCGCGACCGCCACAGCGCCGACGGCCACGGCACACACCGTCGCGAGCACCGCCACGGTTGCCGCACCCCGGTGACCACCGCGCCGGGACGGCCCCGGCGGATCCGGCGGCGGGACGGGATCGGCGGCCGGGTCCGCGACCGGCGACGACGCCTGCGCGGGCGTATCCGCCCGATCCGCCCGCGACACCCGACCGCTCCACTCCGACTCCGCGATCTCCCACAGCGCCAGACACCGGCCCTCCGGTTCACCGGCCAGCCGGCACAGCTCCTGCACCGCCGTGCGCGGCGGCAGCGTCCTGCCGTTGAGATAGCGCTCCCAGGACGACTTGCTGAACGCCGACTTCGCCGCGAGAGCCGCCAGGCTCAGACCGGTGCGGGTTCTCAACTCCCGCAGTGCGGCGGCCAGTCGGGCCTGTTCCAGGGTCATCCGCGCAGCGCCTTCCAGGTGACCGGGCCCACGGTTCCGTCCACATCGACCCGCGCCTGCTTCTGGAAGGCCTTGACCGCGCCCTGCGTCAGCGGCCCGAACATGCCGTCGATACCGCCCGGCGAGATGCCCGCCCGGCGCAGCAGACACTGCACCTCGGCCACCGCCGGCCCGGAGTCGCCGTACCCCACCGTCGCGGTCCGGGTACGGCTGTTGCCCGCGTACCAGCGGCCGTCGACCTGCTGCACACGGCAGGCGTACGACGGCGCCGACGTCCCCGCCGACAAGGTGACCGTGGTCGTCGTCCCCTCCGCCGTGCCGCCGCGGTGGTCCATGAGCCGCATGGTCACCAGCACCGCCGACGACACGGCCAGCACCAGGGCCACCGCCCCCGCGACGAGCGCGACGCGCAACGACCGCGTGCCTGCGCCGCCGGGCTCCGCCGACAGGATCTCCGGCTCCGGCACGGCGGTTTCCACAACCGCCGTCTCCGGTACGGAAACCGCGCCGCGCGGGTTCCCCCAGGCCTCGGCGGCGACTTCATGCAGTGCGAGCAGCCGGGTCGGGTCGTCGCCGCCGATCCGGGCCAGCGCCTCCACGGCCTCCCGCGGCGGCAGCGAACGGCCGCCCAGATACCGCTCCCACGACTTCGGGCTGTACCCCGTCCGCGCCGCCAGCTGACGCACGCTCAGCCCGCTGTGGTCCTTCAGCCGGCGCAGGCGCACCAGTAACTGCCGTACACGCGGATCGAGTTCGGCGGGCAGCGCTTTCCAACGCGACATGGTGTGGTCCCCCCACGCGTTCATGAACAGCGGCCGTGGTCAGTGGCCCCTGTACCCCGTGCCGCATTCTGCACCAGCATCTACAAGACCGCACCGGAACCTGCGCCCTGCACCCATACGCAATCGGCCACCAGTGGGCCGCCGGCAGCCTGCCGACGGCCGTCCCGCCGCGCCGTCGCACCACCGTACGTCCCCGCAGGTCAACGCATGGGACGTCCCGCGAGGGCGTCACTTCCGCGGCAACTGTGGCTGTCGCCGCTCCCCGCCCAGCAGTCTCGTCGTCGAGCCGGCCGGTGCGGTCGGCCCGTCTAGGAGGGGGATGACAGCATGCGCTTGACCAGGAAGTTCGCGGCCGTGGCCGGTGGCATCGTGCTGACCGGTGGCCTGCTGGTCGGCGGCGCGGGGGCCGCCGGTGCGACCCAGGCCGCGCCGCAGGCGGCGTCGGACTGCCCGTCGGGCTGGTTCTGCGTCTGGTCCGGGCAGAACTACACCGGCCACATGCAGAAGGTCGCAGGGACGAACGCGTCCCTGACCCAGTACTCGGTCTTCCAGGACTTCCAGTCCTGGTACAACCACGGCAGTTCCTGTGACTTCGTGTGGTACTCGGCGACGAACTACGGCGGATCCAGCGGCGTCATTCCGAGGGGATACAAGACGTACGACAGCGACCACCACTACATCAAGTCCAACAAGTGGACCAACTGCAGCTGACCGGCCGCCCGAACGCGCCGCGGCCCGCCCTCCCGGTGGAGAGGGCGGGCCGCGGCACGCCGGCCGGTACGGGCCTCAGAGCCGCTCGGGCGTCCTGATCCCCAGCAGCGCCATGCCCTGGTGCAGGGTGCGGGCCGTCACGTCGCACAGGAACAGACGGTTCTCCACCTGCTCCGGCGTCTCGGCCTTCAGCACCGGGCACTTGTCGTAGAACGACGTGTACAGCGAAGCCAGCTGGTACAGGTACGCGGCCAGCTTGTGCGGCGCGTACTCCGCGGCCGCCTCGAAGACCGTGTCCCCGAACGCGTCCAGGTGCAGGCCGAGCGCCCGCTCCGCCGGGGCGAGCTCCAGCTCCGGGTGCGCGGCCGGCTTCGTCTCCCCGGCCTTGCGCAGGATCGACTGGATACGGGCGTAGGCGTACTGCAGATACACCGACGTGTCGCCGTTCAGCGACACCATCTGGTCCAGGTCGAACTTGTAGTCCCGGTTCGGCGACGTCGACAGGTCCGCGTACTTCACCGCACCGATGCCGACCTGCGCGGCCCGCTCCTGGATCTCGTCCTCGGTGAGGTCCTGCGCCTTCTCCCGGACCACCTCGGCGGCCCGCTGCACCGCCTCGTCCAGCAGGTCCTCCAGCCGTACGGTCTCGCCCTCACGCGTCTTGAACGGCTTGCCGTCCGCGCCCAGCACCGTGCCGTAGCCCATGTTGTGCGCGGTGACGCCCTCGTTCAGCCAGCCGGCCCGCCGGGCCGTCTCGAAGACCATCTTGAAGTGCAGCGACTGCCGTACGTCCACGACATACAGCAGCGTCGAGGCGTGCAGGTCGAAGACGCGGTTGCGGATCGCGGACAGGTCGGAGGCCGCATAGCCGAAGCCGCCGTCCGCCTTTTGCACGATCAACGGCACCGGCTGGTCGTCCTTGCCGCGGATCTCGTCGAAGAAGACCACCAGCGCGCCCTCGGAGCGCACGGCCACACCCGACTCCTCCAGGAGCCGTGCCGTCTCCGCCATCATGTCGTTGTACGCGGACTCGCCGACGATCTCCTCGTCGCGGATCTCCATGTCCAGCTTCTCGAAGACCGAGTAGAAGTAGACCTTCGACTCGTCCACGAACCGCTGCCACAGTTCGAGGGTCTCCTTGTCGCCGGACTGCAGCGCGACGACCCTCTTGCGCGCCCGCTCCTTGAACTCCTCGTCGGAGTCGAAGACCGCGCGCGAGGCCTTGTACACCCGGTTCAGGTTCGACATGGCCTGCTCGCCGTCGACCTCGTCGGCCGGAGCCAGCTCGCCGGGGTGCTCGATCAGATGCTGGATGAGCATGCCGAACTGGGTGCCCCAGTCGCCGATGTGGTGCCGGCCGATCGTCTGCTCGCCGGTGAAGTCGAGCATGCCGCGCAGGGCGTCACCGATCACCGCGGACCGCAGATGGCCGACGTGCATCTCCTTCGCCACGTTCGGCTGCGCGTAGTCGACGACCGTGATGCCCGGGTTCTCCTTCAGCGGCACACCGAGCCGGTCGCCGTCGGCGGCACGCGCCGCGAGCGTCTGAGTGATCGCCCGGTCCGAGATGGTGATGTTGAGGAAGCCGGGCCCGGAGACCTCGACGTCCTTGATCAGCCCCTCACCGGTGACGATGTGGGAGACGACCTGGGCCGCCAGCTCCCGCGGGTTCGCCTTCGCCTTCTTCGCCAGCGCCAGGATCCCGTTGGCCTGGAAGTCGGCCCGGTCACTACGTCGCAGCAGCGGGTCCGCTCCGGCGGCCTCCGGCAGGGTGGCCGAGAGCGCGGACGCAAGATGCTGCTGGACGGAGTCGCTGAGGGACTTGACCGAGGCCATAGGAAGGGGTGCCGTTCTCCTCGTGGGAATCGATAGACCCAGCAAGTATCCCACGGAGGGTAAAGCGGTTTTCCCGGGCGCGATGCGGTCTGGGAGTATGGGATGTCAGCCGTTGACCGTACTGGCTGCCCCGGAGAAAGAAGGACGTGCCGATCGTGGCTCAGAGCACCGAGACCGCCGACTGGGTCTCCCGTTTCGCGGATGACGTCATCGAGGAGTCGGAGCGTCGGGCCCCCGGCAAACCTGTCGTCGTCGCGTCCGGCCTGTCGCCCTCCGGCCCGATCCACCTCGGCAACCTCCGCGAGGTCATGACCCCGCACCTCGTCGCCGACGAGATCCGGCGCCGCGGGTACCAGGTCCGCCACCTGATCTCCTGGGACGACTACGACCGCTACCGCAAGGTGCCGGAGGGCATCCCCGGGGTCGACAAGGAGGCCTGGGCCGAGCACATCGGCAAGCCGCTGACGTCCGTGCCCGCCCCCAAGGGATCCGCGCACCCCAACTGGGCCGAGCACTTCAAGGCCGCCATGATCGAGTCGCTCGCCGAGCTGGGCGTCGAGTTCGACGGCATCAGCCAGACCGCGCAGTACACCTCCGGCGTGTACCGCGAGCAGATCCTGCACGCCGTCGCACACCGCGCCGAGATCGACGCGATCCTCGACCAGTACCGCACCAAGAAGGCCCCGGCCAAGCCCAAGCAGCAGAAGCCCGTCGACGAGGCCGAACTGGAGGCCGCCGAGGGCTCCGGAGCCGCCGGCGAGGACGACGGCTCGTCCGGCTCCGCCGGCTACTTCCCGTACAAGCCCTACTGCGGCAACTGCGAGAAGGACCTGACGACGGTCACCTCCTACGACGACGAGACGACCGAGCTGACCTACGCCTGCACCGCCTGCGGCTTCTCCGAGACCGTCCGGCTGAACGAGTTCAACCGCGGCAAGCTGGTCTGGAAGGTCGACTGGCCCATGCGCTGGGCCTACGAGGGCGTGATCTTCGAGCCGAGCGGCGTCGACCACTCCTCCCCGGGATCCAGCTTCCAGGTCGGCGGACAGATCGTCGGGATCTTCGGCGGCAAGCAGCCCATCGGACCGATGTACGCCTTCGTGGGCATCAGCGGCATGGCCAAGATGTCCTCCTCGCGCGGTGGCGTGCCCACCCCCGGCGACGCCCTGAAGATCATGGAGCCGCAGCTCCTGCGCTGGCTCTACGCCCGCCGCCGCCCCAACCAGTCCTTCAAGATCGCCTTCGACCAGGAGATCCAGCGCCTCTACGACGAGTGGGACAAGCTCGACGCCAAGGTCGCCGACGGGTCGGCCCTCCCGGCGGACATCGCGGCCCACTCGCGTGCCGTGCGCACCGCCGGCGGCGAACTGCCGAAGACACCCCGCCCGCTGCCGTACCGCACCCTGGCCTCCGTCGCCGACATCACCGCCGGCCACGAGGACCAGGCCCTGCGGATCCTCAGCGAACTGGACCCCGCCAACCCGCTCGGCTCCCTCGACGAGGCCCGCCCTCGCTACGACAAGGCCGAGGCCTGGATCAACACGCACGTCCCCGCCGACCAGCGGACCATCGTGCGCGACGAACCCGACGCCGACCTGCTCAAGTCCCTCGACGAGGCCTCCCAGCAGTCCCTGCGGCTGCTGACCGACGGCCTCGCCGACCACTGGTCGCTCGACGGGCTCACCCACCTCGTCTACGGCGTACCGAAGGTGCAGGCCGGATTCCCCGCCGACGCCACGCCCAAGGAACTCCCGCCGGAGATCAAGACCGCCCAGCGGACCTTCTTCGCCCTGCTGTACCACCTGCTGGTCGGCCGCGACACCGGCCCGCGACTGCCCACGCTGCTGCTCGCGGTCGGGCAGGAGCGGGTACGGGCCCTGCTCGGGGAGTGACGCCACGAGAAAGCGCCCGGTGCCGCACGGCACCGGGCGCTTTCTCATGCGGCACGCCTACGCGATGTGCTCTTCCGCCAGCTCTGCGTTGAGCCGGTTGGAGAAGCGATTCACCATCTGCTCGGCCTCACGCTGCGGAAGAGAGACGTTGTACGTCGCCTCCACATCGGCGATGAACCCGCGAGGAGTGGGCGCCCCGTTCCCGCTCTTTATCGACTCACGGAAAACCTGGTAGTACGCGTCCTCGTCCGGCTCCGGCGGGCCACCGCCCTCGCCGAGCTCACGGGTGCGCCCCGGGCCGGCCGGAATCGGGAAGCTGCCCGTCTCCTCCGGAGAGGGCTCCTCGTACACCGGCTGCTCCGGGAACTGCTCCTGCCGGTACTGCTCCTGCTGGTACTGCTCGGCCTGCTGCTGCTCATCGAACCACTGGGCGTACTGCTCCGGGTCGTACGTCGGGTCGTAGTCGCCGTGGTACTCCACCTGCTGGGGATGCCGGGCATGCAGCCACTGGCTCTGCTCCGGCAACTGCGCCTCCGGAACAAACTGCTCCACCGGCTGCGGAACCGGCGCCGCCACCGCGGGACGGCTCTCCACCGGCCGGGCGATCTGCGGCGCCGGCGGCAGCAACGCCGGCTCGATGCCCGCCGCCGCCAGCCCCTCCGGAGCCGTCTGCGCCAGCGGAACCCCGTACCGCGCCAACCTGAGCGGCATCAGCGACTCCACCGGAGCCTTACGCCGCCACGCCCGCCCGAAGCGCGAACGCAACCGCGCCTGATAGACCAGCCGCTCCTGCTCCAGCTTGATCACCTGCTCGTAGGAGCGCAGCTCCCACAGCTTCATCCGGCGCCACAGCAGAAACGTCGGAATCGGCGAGAGCATCCACCGCGTCAGCCGGACACCCTCCATGTGCTTGTCCGCCGTGATGTCCGCGATACGGCCGATGGCATGGCGGGCCGCCTCGACCGACACCACGAACAGCACCGGGATCACGGCGTGCATCCCCACACCCAACGGGTCCGGCCAGGCCGCCGCACCGTTGAACGCGATCGTCGCCGCCGTCAGCAGCCACGCCGTCTGACGCAGCAGCGGGAACGGAATACGGATCCACGTCAGGAGAAGATCCAGGGCCAGCAGGACACAGATACCCGCGTCGATGCCGATCGGGAAGACATACGAGAAGTTCCCGAAACCCTTCTTGATGGCCAACTCGCGGACCGCCGCATACGAACCGGCGAAGCCGATGCCGGCGATGATCACGGCGCCGGAAACGACCACGCCGATGAGAACGCGGTGCATCCGAGTCAGCTGCAGTGGCGCGGCCACCCGTACTCCCCTCCCATTGCGTGCTGTTGCGCGCAACAGAGTGGCACATGTGTACGCCGAACGAGGTAACGGTACGGATGGAGCCCGACCCCCGCAGGGGGCCGGGCTCCATCAAAAAACGGTGCTGAGCTGCGAGTTGGCGTCCACACACGGCCCAGATGTGACAGTCAGCTCTTCTTCGACGCTGAGGAGGAGGGAGAGGCCGAAGCGGACTTCGAAGGAGACGTCGAGGCCGACTTCGACGCCGACCCGGAAGGCGAGGGCTTCGCCGTGCCCGCACCACCCCCCGTACCCGCGCCTCCGTCACCGTTCGCCGCCGACACCGAGGCCACCACCTCCCTGGCTGCCGCCTCCGCGACCTTCACCAGATCGTCCGCGCTCGGGGTCTTCTCACCCGCCAGACCCGCACCGTTGTAGTCCAGCGTGATCACCACGTTCTCGACGCGCGCCACCACCGTCTGCTGCTTGAAGGCGCCTTCCTTCTTCTTCAGGTCGTAGCGCACCAGCGTCGCCTCGGCACCCGTCCCGGCAACCGGCTCCGACTTCAGGTTCTTCGCACCCTGAGCCCCCTGGGCGTCCTTCACCTGCTTCTCGAAGTAGGCGTGCGCCAACTGGTTGCCCTCACCACGCGTCGCATCCGACTCGAAGCGCAGCAGCGACACATTGAGCCAGCGGAACTGCGAGCCCTTCACACCGTTGTTGTCCAGACTGCTCCACGAACAGCTCGCCCGCGTCGCCGTATCACCGGACTTGCCCGCCTTGCCCGACTTGACGCCCTTCGGTACGAGCGACGTCAGTGTCTTCTTCGACAGCACCCCACACGAATCCGGCAGCTTCTTGTACGCCGCCGCCTGCACCGTCGGCGCCGTACTCGCCGTCGCCGGAGCCGTCTCGCCGGCGCTCGCGCCCTTGCTGTCCCCGTCACCGGAGCCGGAGTCTGAGGAGCAGCCCGCGGCGAACACCATCACGGGGACTGCGACCGCGCCCACAAGTAGACGGCCTGACCGCCCCACTCGCTTCTTACGCCGGTTGCGCTGGTCTCGCTCTGCTGGTCGCTGCATGGTTCCTTCACTCATGACGCTGTGGTTCCTGAGGTCGGCGGATCGGGTCCGAGGAGCCACCGTACGCGGTGAGGAAACTGTGTGCTTCCGGTTCTTCAGCATGACGAAGGGGCGCCCGAGGCACCCCAGCGACCCCTAACCACCCAGCGTGTCCGCCAGCTGCGCAGCCAGATTCCGGGCCCTGTCCTGCATTTCCTTGCTGTCCGGCACCACGCCGACGGCAGCCGGCTGCTCCTCGTACTCGATGGTCACCATCACGTTGGACGTGCGGAACACCACAGTCACCGTGCGCTGCCGGGCCGTCGAACCCGAGCCACTCAGAGCGTCGTTCAGGAACGCCTCGTCACCGAGATCGTCGAGCGTGCGGGGCTGGAGATTGGCCGGGGTCGCGGACGACGAGGCGGACTGTGAGCCGGAGCCGGAAGGGGAGACCGACGCCGAGGAACTGGAACCGGCGCTGGGGCTGGAACTGGCAGAGGGAGTGGAAGCGGAGCCGGAACCACTCTCCGAACTCGTCGGCTCCGGCAGGTCGGCCGCCGTCTCCTTCTCCGCGAACAACTCCTGCGCCTGGGTGTCGTCGCTCACCGAGTTGTCATAGGAGACGACACGCTCGAAATCGACCAGCAGCCGGTCGGTCGCGGTCGTCGAGTCGACCTTCCAGCGGCAACCCGCCTTGCGGTCGTTGTCGAACGCGAGCGTGGCCTCACCCTCGTACGCCTTCTCCCGCTGGTCCGCATCGGCAATCTGCTTGATGCCGGGCAACAGCGAATCGAGCGTCTCCTGACTCACCGCACTGCACGGCCCCGGCAGCGTGCGGTACTTGCCCGGCTGCGCCACGACGCTCGCCGTACCGGCGTTGCCGGGATTCGCGTCATCCGTCGCACCGCCACCGCCCGAACCGCCTGTGCAGCCGGCCAGCAGCGCCACGAGGAGCGCGGCGACGCCGGATACGTACGCCTTCCGCTGCACGGTCGGGCTCCTCTCGACGGTGGCTCTGTGCCGTTGCTCCAGTGCCCCCGCTGGTTAATCGCTTGCCGCGCGGGGGCGTCCACTGGAGACAATGTGTATCGCACGCACTGCCGTGGACGCCGGTCCGTTGTCCTTTTTCATCGACCTTGGCGCCGGTTTTGCGATCTAAGACTTCTGTCATGTTTTCGGGGGAATGAGGACGATATGTCGTACGTAGAGATGCCGGGCGCGAAGGTCCCGATCCGCATGTGGACCGACCCTGCGACGGTCGAGGACGTGGCCCTCCAGCAGCTCCGCAATGTCGCGACACTGCCGTGGATCAAGGGCCTGGCCGTGATGCCGGACGTGCACTACGGGAAGGGGGCGACGGTCGGGTCCGTCATCGCGATGCAGGGGGCTGTTTGTCCCGCGGCGGTGGGGGTGGACATCGGGTGCGGGATGTCGGCGGTGAAGACGTCGCTGACCGCCAATGATCTGCCGGGGGACCTGTCGCGGCTCCGGTCGAAGATCGAGCAGGCCATTCCGGTGGGGCGGGGGATGCATGACAGTCCTGTGGAGCCGGGGCGGCTGCATGGGTTCGGTACTGCGGGGTGGGACGACTTCTGGGGGCGGTTCGACGGGATCGCCGAAGCGGTCAAATTTCGTCACGAACGCGCCGAAAAGCAGATGGGTACGCTCGGAAGTGGCAACCACTTTGTCGAAGTTTGCACGGATACGACCGGTTCTGTTTGGTTGATGCTGCACTCGGGGTCGCGGAACATCGGCAAGGAACTCGCCGAGTTCCACATCGGCGTTGCCCAGAAGCTGCCGCACAACCAGGGCCTCGTCGACCGTGACCTCGCTGTCTTCGTGGCGGACACCCCGCAGATGGCGGCCTACCGGAACGACCTTTTCTGGGCGCAGGAGTATGCGAAGTACAACCGCACCCTGATGATGGCGCTTCTGAAGGACGTGATCCGCAAGGAGTTCCGGAAGGCGAAGCCGACCTTTGAGCCGGAGATCAGCGCTCATCACAACTACGTTGCCGAAGAGCGCTACGAGGGCATGGATCTGCTCGTCACCCGTAAGGGCGCGATCCGCGCGGGCTCCGGCGAGTACGGGATCATCCCCGGCTCCATGGGCACGGGTTCGTACATCGTGAAGGGCCTCGGCAACGAGAAGGCCTTCAACTCGGCGTCGCACGGCGCCGGTCGGCGTATGAGCCGCAACGCGGCCAAGCGGCGCTTCACGACGAAGGACCTGGAGGAGCAGACGCGGGGCGTGGAGTGCCGTAAGGACTCCGGCGTCGTGGACGAGATCCCGGGCGCGTACAAGCCGATCGAGCAGGTCATCGACCAGCAGCGGGACCTGGTCGAGGTCGTGGCGAAGCTGAAGCAGGTCGTCTGCGTGAAGGGTTGACGCGGCCGACTGCCGTGCGCCGCTCATGGGCCCGAGCCGGATGGCTCGGGCCCTCATTCCCTCAATGGAGCCGTTTCTCCAGCAGCGTCACCGCATACGGGCTCCCCAACCCGCCGTCCTTCGCCAGCTGTTCGCCTACGACCTTGTAGCCCGCCGACTCGTAGTACGCGCACAGCCGCGGGTTGGAGGCCAGGCAGTCCAGGCGGGCGTACGGGCGGCCCGTGGCGGCTATGCGGGACTCCGCCTCCGTCAGCATGTGGCGGCCTGTGCCCGGTGGGGCCGTGTGCGGAGTGGTCATCAGGCGGTGGATGTAGCCCGCGTCGGCGGGGCGGGGGCCCCAGGCGGCCTCGTCCTCCCACCAGAGTTCCCAGGCGCCCGCCAGGTGGCCGCCCGCGTGGGCCAGCCAGACCTCACCCTCCTGCATGCGCGTGCGGAAGTGGGTCTCGTCCTTCTCGCCCGGCTTCCACTGGTCGATTCCCCGGGCCAACTGCCAGAGCGCGGCCGAGTCGCGGAGGCGGACGAGGGTGCGGGCGTCGGGCGGGGTCGCCTTGCGGAAGGTGAGAGTCGGCCAGTCGATGGGCCGGGGTTCCAGGAGGGCCGTGCGCAGGGTTGCCGCCAACGCCTCTGCGTCCAGGGAGAGTTCCCGCGTGATGTAGTCCTCCAGCGAGCCGTAGCGCTGCTTCATGGAGGCCAGGAAGGTGCGCATCACCTGCTGCGGGGCGCGACCGAAGCCCGGCCAGGTCGGTTCGCGGCCGTCGTTTCTCGACTTCCAGGAGGCGAGGATGGCCGGGGTGGCCAGTTCGGTGAGGCTGTAGTCCTCGATGACGGTCTCTTCCGGGATGCCCAGCAACGTCAGGATCAGCGCGGCCAGTTGGCCCGTGCGGTCCTTGCCCGACGCGCAGTGGAAGACCAGCGGGGTGTCCGATTCCGCTGCCTCCGCCACCAGTTCCAGGGCCCGGCGGATCTCCTTCACGCCGTCCTCCGCCACCTCCATGTAGCGCTCCGCCAGGTACGGGCCGGGGTCGACGTCGGGGGCCTGGACCGCCTGCTCGTAGGCGCGGTGCTCGATGCTGAGGTTGTGGTACGCGAAGGAGGGGTGGGAGGGGACGCGTCCGCGCGCCTCCGCCTCCCACGGGTGGCGCAGGTCGATGACCGTGCGGATGCCGAGGGAGAGGAAGCGGTCCCAGTCCTGTGTGCCCTCGGTCAGCTTGCCCGGGGAGTCGGCGCGGTACAGGCGTCCGGGGCGGATGCGGTGGCCGTCCGGGGTCGTGTAGCCGCCCAGGTCACGGAAGTTGTGCAGCGCGTCGAAAGCTATGTGTCGGTCCACAGGCTGTGACCCTATGCCTACTTGGCGTGCAGCACCGCGTAGATCATCACGAAGGCCACGATGTGGATGCCGAAGAGGAAGTACGCGAGGTAGTACCAGACGTAGCGTTCGCGTTTCTTCTCCAGCCGCAGGCGCTGCTGCTCCGCCTCCCGCTCGGCGTCTTCCGCCATCACAGCTCCCTGTGGACCTTCGTGTTGGAGGCCTGCGCGCGCGGGCGGAGGACCAGGAGGTCGACGTTGACGTGGTGGGGGCGGGTGACGGCCCAGGTGATGGTGTCCGCGACGTCGTCGGCGGTGAGGGGTTCGGCGACGCCCTCGTAGACCTTCGACGCCTTGGCCTGGTCGCCGCCGAAGCGGGTGAGGGCGAACTCGTCGGTCTTGACCATGCCGGGGGCGATCTCGATGACGCGGACGGGCTGGCCGACGATCTCCAGACGGAGGGTCTCGGCGAGGACGTGGGCGCCGTGCTTGGCGGCGACGTAGCCCGCGCCGCCCTCGTAGGTGCTGAGGCCGGCGGTGGAGGAGAGCACGACGACCGTGCCGTCGCCGCTCGCCACCAGCTTGGGGAGCAGGGCCTGGGTGACGTTCAGGGTGCCGATGACGTTCGTCTCGTACATCGCGCGCCAGTCGGCGGGGTCGCCGGTGGCGACGGGGTCGGCGCCGAGTGCGCCGCCGGCGTTGTTGACCAGGACACCGATGGTCTTGAAAGCCGTCGCGAACTCGTCGACCGCGGCGCGGTCCGTGACGTCCAGCTGGTACGCCGTGGCCTGGTGGCCGGCCGCGTTGATCTCCTCGGCCAGCGCCTCGATGCGGTCCTTGCGGCGGGCGGTGAGGACGACCCGGTAGCCGGCTGCGGCGAGCTGCCGGGCCGTGGCGGCGCCGATTCCGCTGCTCGCACCCGTCACGACGGCGATGCGGGAGGCGGCGGACGGTGCGGGTGCCATGCGGTGCTCCAGGTGTTCGGTCGGCGGTCGGCTCCGTCCAGCGTAAGTGAGGCTCAGCCGCCGTTCCGCGGCGCCCACATGATGAGAGCCATGCCGGCGAGGCACACCAGTGCGCCCGTCACGTCCCAGCGGTCGGGGCGGTAGCCGTCGGCGACCATGCCCCACAGGATCGAGCCGGCGACGAAGATGCCGCCGTACGCGGCGAGGATGCGGCCGAAGTGGGCGTCGGGCTGGAAGGTGGCGACGAAGCCGTAGGCGCCGAGGGCGAGGATGCCGCCGGTGATCCACAGCCAGCCGCGGTGTTCCCGCACGCCCTGCCAGACCAGCCAGGCGCCGCCGATCTCGAAGAGGGCGGCGACGACGAAGAGGGCGGCGGAGCGGGCGACGAGCATGCCTGCAGCTTGGCATGCCGACTTTCACCGGCAGGTGTCCTGTCACCTGTTGGACGGCGCCTGCCCTGTGCTCCGCGTGGGATACATCCGTACGACTGCGTGGAGTGAGGAGTGGCGGTATGCGGAGGATGCGGGTTCCTGTGGTCGGGGCTGCCGCCCTGGTGATGGCGGCTGCTGTGCCGGGCGGTGCCGTCGGTGCGCCCGAGGCCGATCTGGCGTATCACGGTGTCGTCGCCATGTCCGGCGGCCGGGTGGACCTGCGGCTCACGCCGCGCAATTACGGGCCGTCCGCGGTGCCGGACGCGACGGTGCGGCTGCGCTGGTCGGCGGCGCCGGTGAACAAGCAGGCGCTGCCGGCCGGGTGTGTGCGGTCGGGGGCGCGGGTGATGCTGTGCCGGGTGGGGGCGCTGGCCGCGAATTCCGTGGCCCGGCAGATCCGCTTGCGGGTACGGCTGCGGGGTGCGCCGCCGGAGGTGCGGGTGGAGATCGACACGGCGTGGAACGGGGGCGCCGTCGACCGGCACCGGCACAACGACCGGCAGCGGGTGCTGGTGCTCGCCACCGGGGACGAGTACTCCTTCTAGGGAGGCCGGGTCGTACGATTCCTGCACGGCGCAGATGAAGTGGGGCGAAGAGGAGCGGGGCATGGCCGGGAACGTGCGGGAGCGGCTGCTCGACGAGCTGACCGGTGTCTCGCGTCGCTACATGGCCTCGTACGCCCTCTTCAACCAGGCCGTGGCCGACCATCTGGGGCTGCACCCCACGGATCTGCAGTGTCTGAATCTGCTGACGCTGGAGGGCGGGCCGGTGACCAGCGGCCGGATCGCCGAGATGACGGGGCTGACGACCGGTTCGGCGACGCGGCTGGTGGACCGGCTGGAGAAGGCGGGTTACGTCGTACGGGAGCGGGACGCGCAGGACCGGCGGCGGGTGCTGGTGGCGACCGTGCCGGAGCGGATCGCCGAGTTCGGGCGGATGTGGGAGCGGCTGGGCGGCGGCTGGTCCGCCCTCTTCGAGGAACTGGACGACGCCGAACTCGCCGTGGTCATCGGGCACATGCGGCGCACGGTGGAGTTCAGCGCGCGGCAGGTCGCTCGGCTGCGGGCGGGCGAGGCGTGAGCGGTCAGGCGTTCCCTGTGTCGTAGCGTTCGCGGGCCTCGTGGACCTCGTCGAAGTGGGTTTCGGCCCAGGTTTTCACGGCGGTGAGCAACTGGGCGAGGCTGCCGCCGAGTTCGGTGAGTTCGTAGTCGACGCGGACCGGTACGGACGGGGTGACGGTGCGGGTGAGGATGCCGTCGCGTTCCAGTGAACGCAGTGTCTGCGTCAGCATCTTGGGGCTCACGCCCGCGATCTTGCGGCTGAGGTCGCTGTAGCGCATGGGGCCGGAGGTGAGGGCCGCGAGGACGAGGCTGACCCATTTGTCGCTGAGGCGGTCGAGGAGCTGGTTGGTGGGGCAGGCGCGGAGGAACGCGTCGTACTCCACGCGGGCCTGTTCGCGCTTCTGGGCCGCGGTCATGGTCGCCATGGCTCTCCTCCCGGTGAGGTAGGCACCTCCAGGTAACTACTTCCTCCTGGATAGTAGCTCTTCCTAGGGTTGTTGCACGCAGAGCGGAACCAAGCAAAACCGTTCGAAGAGTCTCTTTACGGGAGCAATGACCATGCGTGCTGCAGTGGTGAGGACGTTCGGCGGGCCCGAGGCCGTGGAGCTCGTGGACGTGGAGGTGCCGGAGCCGGCGGCCAGGCAGGTACGGATCAGGGTCGCGGCGGCCGCCGTGAACCCGGTGGACGCGGGGGTGCGGGCCGGTGCCTTCGGGGGTGCGGGCAAGCAGATCGGGTTCGGCTGGGACGTCGCCGGGACCGTGGACGCGACGGGAGTGGCCACGGCGTGGAGCGTCGGCGACGCGGTGGTGGCGCTGGACCACGGCATGGTGAAGCCGCTGGGCACGCACGCCGAGTACGTCGTCGTCGACACGGACGCGGTGGCGAAGGCGCCGGCCACGGTGGACGCCGTGCACGCGGCGACGCTGCCGCTGAACGCCCTGACCGCCGTACAGGCCCTGGATCTGCTGGAGTTGACGGCGGGGCAGTCGTTGCTGGTGACGGGGGCCGCAGGTGCGGTCGGCGGGTTCGCCGTGCAGCTCGCCGCCCATCGGGGGGTGACCGTGACCGCGCTGGCCAGGGAGGACGACGAGGAGCTCGTACGGTCCCTGGGGGCCGCGCACTTCGCCTCCGGTGCCGTCGGGGCGGGGAGCGTCGACGCCGTGCTGGACGCGGCGGTCCTCGGCGAGGCGGCGCTGGAGTGGGTGCGGGACGGGGGCGCGTACGTCGGCGTCATCCCGCAGGCGGCCCCGGCGTCCGTGCGGGGTGTGCGGACCGGTGCGGTGGAGGTGAGCGCCGACGGGGCCGGGCTGGCCGAGCTGGCGGGGCTGGTGGACGCGGGGGTCCTGACGCTGCGGGTGGCCGAGACGTACGCCCTGGAGGACGCGGTGAAGGCGCACGCCCGCCTGGCGGAGGGCGGGGTGCGCGGCCGGTTGGTGCTCGTTCCCTAGGTCCTGCCTAGTGGTCCCCTTGCGGGGCTTTGTGCGGCAGCAGTCGTACGAGGGGCAGGCACAGGGCGACGGCCGCGGCGACCACGGCGAGGCTCATCAGCAGGGCGTGGGTCTCGCCGCCGTCGACCGCCTTGAAGTACACGGTGGTCACGGCTGCCGCGCCGACCGCGTTGGCGAGCTGCTGCACCGCGTTGAGGGAGCCGCTCGCGCTGCCGGCCTCCTCGGGGGCGATGTCGCCGATGGTGACGTCGTAGACCGTGCCGAAGCAGGTGCCCATGCCGAGGCCGGTCAGCAGGAGGGGTGGGACGAGCATCCAGCCGGACCCTTCGGGGAGGAGGGCGAGGCAGCCGCAGCCGCCCAGGATCATCAGCAGTCCGGCGACGACGAGCCGTCGGCCGTGGGTGTGGATCAGCCGGTAGCAGGCGATGGACGCGAGGACGATGCCCGCGGAGAGCGGGATCAGGCCGAGTGCGGTGCCGGCGGGGGAGCGGCCGAGGCCTCGCTGGAGGTGGAGGGAGACGACGTAGAGGAGGCCGGCGACCGCGGCGAAGGCGAGGACGCCGAGGACCAGGCCCGAGGTGAAGCCGCGGTTGCGGAGCAGGGTCGGGCGGATCAGGGGTTCGGCGGCGGTGCGCTGGCGGTGGCAGAAGGCGGCGAACAGCGCGAGACCGAGCAGCAGCAGGGCGAGCGGGCGGGTCGTCCAGCCGGACGCCGAGCCGTCGATGAGGCCGCCGAGCAGGCCGAGCATCGCGCCGCCGAGCAGGGCCGCACCCGGGATGTCCACGCGGACGGACGGGTCGCCGGTGTCGCGGGGGAGCAGCCGGACGGCGGCGAGCAGGGCGGCGCCGCCGAGGAGCAGGTTGATCAGGAACATGGGGCGCCAGCCGAGGCCCGCGAGGTCGGCGTCGACGAGGAAGCCGGCGAGGATCGGGCCGCCGACCGCGGACAGGCCCATGACCGGCCCGAACAGGCTGAACGCCTTGCCGATCTCCTCGCGCGGCCAGGTCGCGCCGAGGATGCCGAAGCCCTGCGGGATGACGAGCGCCCCGAAGGCGCCCTGGACCAGCCGGGCGAGGACCAGCGAGGTCGGGTTCGGGGCGAGCCCGCAGGCCAGTGAGGCGGCGACGAAGCCGGCGAGTCCGGTCAGGAACAGCCGTCGGCGCCCGTACTTGTCGCCGAGCCGTCCGCCGGGCACCAGCAGCACGCCGAGCGCGAGGGCGTAGGAGGCGCCGAGCCACTGGACGAGGCTCGCGCCGCCGCCGAGGTCGCGGGTGATGGTGGGCGCGGCGATGTTGGTGATCGTCGCGTCGAGGAGGTCGAGGACGTCGGCGGCGAGCACGACGGCGAGGACGGCCCAGCGGGCACGGGTGGAGAGCGGAGGACTTTCCGCTGCGTTACGAAGAATCTGTGTCACGCAGATAAATATGCGGAGTGGGCCGCCGGGCGTCAAGGGGATTTGGCTAGCCGGAGGTTCTGGCGGCGTAGGCGGTGGGCGGCACCCCGACCGTCGCCGTGAAGTCCCGCACCAGGTGGGCCTGGTCGGCATAGCCGAGGTCGGCCGCCAGGGCCGCCCAGTCCACCTCGCGGTCCGTCTCCGCGTGCTCCAGGGCCTCATGGATGCGGTAGCGCAGGATGACCCACTTCGGGCCCACGCCGACGTACCCGGCGAACAGCCGCTGGAGCAGCCGTACGGACATCCCCTCGGTGCGGGCGAAGTCGGCGACGCGGCGGATCGTGCGGTCGGTGCGGATGCGCTCGACCAGGGTCATCGCCAGGTCGGCCTGGGGGTCGGGGCGGGGGGAGAGGGAGAGCAGGAAGGTGTCGAGGGCGGCGATGCGGGCGGCCTCGTCGGCCGGCGTGAGGACGGCCGCCAGATCCGCCGTCGGGAAGACCTCGGGGAAACGGACCCGCCGGCCCGTCCACTCGCTCACCGCCTGCGCGGGTGCGAAGGGGCGGAAGCCGCCGGGCCGGAACTTGATGCCGCACACCCGGCCGCGCCCCTCCAGCTTCTGCGCGAAGAGCCCGTGCTGGACGCCGGCGACCTCGACGAACGGCTCCTGGTCCGCGAACTGCTGGAAGACGAGGTGGACCGCGGGGTGCGGGACCACGTGCGAGACGTACGGCGCGTCCAGGTCCCAGTCGATCAGCCAGTAGTGCTCGACATGGCGGCGCAGCGGCTCGGCGGGGTCCGGGCGGCGGAAGTCCACGTGCGCGAGGAAGTCCGCGGCGCCGACGATGCCTCGGGTGTCACGGCGTGGGGCGGCCATGTCGGGATCGTAGGACGGGGCACTGACAATCGCCGGAATAAGGGGGCCGGGGTGACGGTTGAGCGGCTATAGTTGAACAGTCAACAACTTGGAGGTTGAGCGACCATGCAGTTCGGGATCTTCAGCGTCGGCGACGTCACGCCGGACCCGACCACCGGGCGTACGCCGACCGAGCGCGAGCGCATCAAGGCCATGGTCGCCATCGCGCTGAAGGCCGAGGAGGTCGGCCTCGACGTCTTCGCGACCGGTGAGCACCACAACCCGCCGTTCGTGCCCTCGTCGCCGACCACGATGCTCGGCTATGTCGCCGCGCGGACCGAGAAGCTGATCCTGTCCACCTCCACGACCCTCATCACCACCAACGACCCGGTGAAGATCGCCGAGGACTTCGCGATGCTCCAGCACCTGGCCGACGGCCGGGTGGACCTGATGATGGGCCGCGGCAACACCGGACCGGTCTATCCGTGGTTCGGCCAGGACATCCGCGAGGGCATCAATCTCGCCATCGAGAACTACGCCCTGCTGCGCCGGCTGTGGCGCGAGGACGTCGTGAACTGGGAGGGCAAGTTCCGCACCCCGCTGCAGGGCTTCACCTCCACGCCCCGCCCGCTGGACGGCGTCCCGCCGTTCGTCTGGCACGGCTCGATCCGCTCGCCGGAGATCGCCGAGCAGGCCGCGTTCTACGGCGACGGCTTCTTCCACAACAACATCTTCTGGCCGGCCGACCACACCAAGCGGATGGTCGAGCTGTACCGGACCCGGTACGCGCACTACGGACACGGCACCCCCGAGCAGGCGATCGTCGGCCTGGGCGGCCAGGTGTTCATGCGGCACAACGCGCAGGACGCGGTGCGGGAGTTCCGGCCGTACTTCGACAACGCGCCGGTCTACGGCCACGGGCCCTCCCTGGAGGACTTCACGGACCAGACCCCGCTCACCGTCGGGTCCCCGCAGCAGGTGATCGAGAAGACCCTGTCCTTCCGGGAGTACGCCGGTGACTACCAGCGCCAGCTGTTCCTGGTGGACCACGCCGGGCTGCCGCTGAAGAGCGTGCTGGAGCAGATCGACCTGCTGGGCGAGGAGGTCGTGCCGGTGCTGCGCAAGGAGTTCGCCGCCGGGCGTCCGGCGGACGTGCCCGAGGCGCCGACGCACGCGTCGCTGAAGGCCGCCGCGGAGAAGGAGGAGGCCGCCGTATGAAACTCGTCGTCGTCTCGGCGGGGCTGAGCGTCCCGTCGTCCACCCGGCTGCTGGGCGACCGGCTCGCCGCCGCCGTGGGCCGGCAGACCCCGGTCGACATCGAGGTCGTGGAGCTGCGCGACCTCGCCGTGGAGATCGCGCACAACTTCACCAACGGCTTCCCGGGGAGGAAACTCTCCGCCGCGCTGGACGCCGTGACGCAGGCGGACGGGCTGATCGTCGTCACTCCCGTGTTCTCGGCTTCGTACAGCGGGCTGTTCAAGTCCTTCTTCGACGTGCTCGACAAGGACGCGCTGACGGGCAGGCCGGTGCTGATCGCGGCGACCGGCGGCACGGCCCGGCACTCCCTGGTGCTGGAGCACGCGCTGCGTCCGCTCTTCGCCCACCTGCGCGCGGTGGTCGTCCCCACCGGGGTCTACGCCGCCTCGGAGGACTGGGGCGCGGAGGGCCTGGACGGGCGCATCGAACGGGCGGCCGGCGAGCTGGCCGGTCTGATGGGCGGCCTGGCGCGGCCGGCGAAGGCCCCGGCAAGGACGGGCGGTTTCGAGGTGGTGCCGTTCGCCGAGCAGCTGGCCGCGCTGTCCGCCCCTTCAGTGAGAGGACGGTAGGAGGGACCGTCGGGTTGCTCGTGTGACGGTGAGAGGCGGGTAAAAAGGCAGATCGTACGGCCACCGTCCTCCGCTGAACCCCCGGATGAATTGGCAGTATGGGTACGTGCCCCAAACTGTGCTGCTCGCCGAAGACGACCGCGCCATCCGTCACGCCCTGGAACGCGCCCTGAGCCTGGAGGGCTACCAGGTGACCGCGGTCGCCGACGGCGTCGAGGCGCTGGCGCAGGCCCACAAGACCCCGCCGGACGTGCTCCTGCTCGACGTGATGATGCCCGGCATCGACGGGCTGCAGGTCTGCCGGGTGCTGCGCGCCGAGGGCGACCGCACGCCGATCCTCATGCTGACCGCGCTCGTCGAGACCGCCGACCGCATCGCGGGCCTGGACGCGGGCGCCGACGACTACGTGGTCAAGCCGTTCGACGTCGAGGAGGTCTTCGCCCGGCTGCGGGCGCTGCTGCGCCGGAGCAGCACGGACCCCGCGGCCCTGGCCGACGTCCCGAAGGAGCTGCCCGCGGCCTCCGACCGGCAGATCGAGGCCGCCGGACTGCGCATGGACGTACAGGCGCGGCGGGCCTGGCGCGGCGAGCGCGAGCTGGAGCTCACGCGGACCGAGTTCGAGCTGCTGGAGCTGCTCGTGCGCAACGCCGGGATCGTCCTCGACCACTCCACCATCTACGACCGCATCTGGGGCTACGACTTCGGACCCGGTTCCAAGAACCTCGCCGTGTACGTCGGCTATCTGCGCCGCAAGCTGGACGAGCCGGGCGCACCGGCGCTGATCCACACGGTGCGCGGTGTGGGTTACGTGCTGCGGGAAGACTAGTGGGCAGTATCAGGCGGCTGCTGGCGAGAAGACGGCCCGGGCTGGTCTCCCTGCGCACCACGTTCGCGGTCTCGTTCGCGGCGGTCACCGCCGCCGTCACGGTGCTGGTCGGCGTGCTGTCGTACAGCGCCGCGGCCCGGCTGGTGCGGGTGGACCAGGAGTCCGTGTTCGACCAGGTCGTCCAGGACCTGCGGGACGAGGTGCGGCAGCACCGGATGACGACGGACGACTTCTCCTCCTCGGCACCGGGCCACGACATCGTGCGGCCCGCCCGTACGGATGTGCAGGTGCTGGGGGCGGACGGCAAGGTCGTCGACCCGGGCAGCCCCGGGCTGCCGGTGGTCGCCGCCGACCGGTCGGTCGCGGCCGCCCGGAAGGCCGGGAAGCTGGTCGAGCACAAGGACGTCGACGTCGACACGGACGTCTACCGCATCGCGACCGTCTCGCTCGGCACCGGCCGGGGCGCGGTGCAGGTCGCGCAGGAGTTCAGCGACACCGAGGACCTGCTGCGGGCGCTGCAGCAGCGCACACTGATCCTGATGTGCGCGGTGGTGATCGCGGCGGGTCTGTTCGGCTGGTGGCTGGCGCGGCGCATCACCCGCCGTCTGATCCTGCTCACCTCGGCCGCCGAGGACGTCGCCCGCACCCGGCAGCTGGGCATCGAGGTGCCCGTCACCGGCTACGACGAGGTGGGCCGCCTCGGCCGCGCCTTCGACCGCATGCTGGGCCGCCTCGCCCAGTCGGAGGAGGACCAGCGGCGCCTGGTCCAGGACGCGGGCCACGAACTGCGCACGCCGCTCACCTCGCTCCGTACGAACATCTCCCTGCTGCGCCGGATCGACGAGCTTCCCCCGGCCACCCGCGACGAGCTGGTCGCGGACCTGGGCCAGGAGGCGCGCGAACTGACCGACCTGGTCAACGAGCTGGTGGACCTGGCGGCCGGGCAGTCCGACACCGAGCCGCCGCAGCGGGTCGACCTCGCGGACATCGCGGAGGACGTGGCCGATCTCGGGCGGCGGCGATGGGGGACCCCCATGAGCGGGGGAGGGCGGCAGATCACGGTCCGGGTGAGCGGCGACACGACGACCGACGGACGGCCCGGGATGTTGCAGCGCGCGATCTCCAACCTCGTCGAGAACGCCGCCAAGTTCGACCGCGACGGCAACGGGCCCATCGAGATCGCCGTCTCCGGGCCCGCCCGGTCGGGCACCGTGCGCGTGGAGGTCCTCGACCGCGGCCCCGGAATCGCCGACGGCGACCTGATCCGTGTCTTCGACCGCTTCTACCGCGCGGCCGACGCTCGGTCCCTGCCAGGTTCGGGGCTGGGTCTGTCGATCGTGCGGGAGGTCGCCCTGGCGCACGGCGGGGCGCCGTTCGCGGTTCAGCGGGAGGGGGGCGGAGCGGTGATCGGGTTCACCGTCGGCGGGGTGCCGGGGAGCGGGACGGGCGCCGGGGGGTGACTCCGCCTCTCCCGCCAGGGGCTGGAACAGGCCATTCCACTCAACCCCATTTAACTCTCAAGCTGTCATGACATACTCGCGATCCGGCGTGTGATCGTCCCCCTGAGGGTTGGGAAAGCGATTGCCAGTGAACGTGAGAAGCCATGTGCTGGAGCGGCCGTGAGCCGGCAGCGGGGACGTCCCGAGCGGCCGCTCGATCCCGACGCGGGGCCGGTGCAGCGCTTCGCGCACGAGCTGCGGTCCCTACGGGCCCGGGCCGGTTCCCCGTCGTACCGGACGATGTCCGGACAGGCCCGGATCTCGGTGGCCGCGCTGTCACGGGCGGCCTCCGGCGAACGGCTGCCGTCGGTGGCCGTGGTGCGCGCGTACGCGCAGGCCTGCGGGGCGGACCCGGACGTCTGGCAGGACCGATTACGGGCGGCGGCCGACGAGGTCGCGGCCTGCGGACCGGCCGAGGGGGAGTCGCCGTACCAGGGCCTGGCCCGGTTCGAACCGGGTGACCAGGAGCTGTTCTTCGGGCGGGACGCGCTCGCCGAGGACGCCGTGCAGCTGATGAAGGAGCACCGGTTCGCGGTGCTGCTGGGGGCGTCCGGCAGCGGCAAGTCCTCGCTGCTGCGGGCCGGGGTCATGCCGCGCCTCGAGCGGGTGGTGGACGAAGCGGGCTGCGGCGCCCGGCTGCGGCTGATCACGCCCGGCGCCCGGCCCGCCGCCACCCACGGCCAGCTGCTCGCACCGGGGCCGGACGAGCCCCACCGCGTGGTCGTGGTCGACCAGTTCGAGGAGATCTTCACCCTCTGCCGGGACCGGGCCGAACGATGGCTGTTCGTCGACCGGTTGCTCGCAGCCAAGGAGGGGGACGGCCGGTTGCGGGTGGTCGTCGCGGTCGGGGCGGGCTTCCACGGCCGGTGCGTGGAGCACCCCGGACTCGCCGAGGCGCTGCGGCACACCACGCTGTCGGTCGGACCGATGAGCCGGGAGGAACTGCGGGACGCGGTCGTCAAACCGGCCACGGCGGCGGGTCTGCGGGTCGAGAGGGAACTCACCGCCCGTATCGTCGAAGAGGTCCACGACCACCCCGGCGCGCTCCCGATGCTCTCGCACGCCCTGCGGGAGACCTGGCGCAGACGGCGCAGCGGAGTGCTGACGCTGGCCGCGTACGAGGAGGCCGGCGGCGTCCACGGAGCGATCGCCGCGGCGGCCGAGGAGGTCTACGGCGGGCTGTCCGCCGACCAGGCCGGCACCGCCCGGCGCCTCCTGCTCGCCCTCATCGCCCCCGGTGACGGCACCCCCGACAGCCCCCGCCCGGTCAGACGCGCCGATCTGCGCGAATGGCCGGACCCCGAGGTGCCCCTCGTCCTCGAACGGCTCGCCCGCGCCCGGCTGATCACCGTGGACGAGGAGAACGTGGAACTCGCCCACGCGGCCCTGATCACCCGCTGGCCGCGGCTGCAGCAGTGGATCGAGGAGAACCGCGAGCGGCTGCGCATGCACCGCCACCTCGCCGAGGCCGCCCGCAACTGGCAGGAGCACGGGAGCGACCCCGGCACCCTCTACCGGGGGATCCATCTCGCCCTGGCCGACGTGCTGTTCACCCGCGAGCGGCACGAGGACGACCTGACCGCGCGGGAGCGGGCCTTCCTGTGTGCCTCCCGGGTCGCCCACCGCATGGAGCGCTGGACGGCCGCCCGTATGCAACGCCGGATACGGTCACTCGTCATCGCTCTCACCTGTGTGCTCGGCGGGGCCCTGGTCGCCGGTCACCTCGCCTGGCGGCAGAGCGACGTGGCCGAGGCCGAGCGCACCCTCGCCGCGGCCCGCCAGGCCGCGGGCCTCGCCGACCGGGACCGGGTGACCGACCCCCGCACCCGCACCCTGCTCGCCGTCGCCGCCTGGCGGCTCGCCCCGCTGCCGGAGAGCCGCGCGGCCCTCTTCGACGCCCTGACCGACCCCGAGCGCGACACCTTCACCGCCCCCGACCAGAACACCACCACCCGCACCTTCCTCACCGACTCCGGCCGCACCCTCCTCACCACCGGCGCCGGCACCTGGTCGACCTGGAACGTCCCCACCCACCACCACACCGCCTCCGGCCACCTGCCGGACCTTCCGGTGACCGCGGCCAGTCCTGACGGCCGGACACTCGCCCTGGCCGGCCCCGGCGGAGAGCGACGGCTGTGGCGTCTGCCGGAGGGGGCGGGAGACCCCGCCCGGTATCGCGGTGCGGGCGGGCCGGGAACCGGTGCCGGCGGTCATGTCGTGGACGGGCCGGACACGCAGGCGCAGTTGCGGGGGTTCACCGATGATTCCGCGGTGCCGGCGGGGGCCGTCGGGGGTGTCGTGGTGGTGAGCGCGGAGGGGCGGCTGGCCGTCGTCTGCGGGCGGGAGGGGGTGCTCGTGGTGCGGGACCTCGTCCGGCACCGTACTGTTCCGGGCGCCTGGGAGGGCCGGCCGGTCGGGAACTGCGCCGCCGACTCGCTCGTCCTCGACCGGCGCGGGACACGGCTCGCCGCGGTTTCGGACACGGGAGTGCATGTCTGGGACACGGCCTCGGGGCGGCAGCTAGCGGATCTCGGCCAACAGGGCGCCACTCGCCCGGCGTTCACCGCGGACGGGCGGTTCCTGGCGGCGGCAGGGCAGGACGGGATCACCGTCTGGCGCATCCCGGGGGCGAGAGCACCGGTGTTCCGCCACGCCCTGGCCGACGGGCCCGTCACCGCACTCGCCTGGGACCCCGGCGCCCCGACCCTGCGCTACCTGACCGGCGGCACCGTCCACACCCTCGACCTCTCGGCGGCCCTCACCTCCCCGTGGCGCGACCGGCCGCTGGAGCGCGAGACGCTCAGCCCGGACGGGCGCCTGCTGGCCACCGCCGAACGGTACGGCGACAGCTACCGCTTCCGCCTGCGCTCCACCCGCACCGGCCGAAGCGCCGCCGGACTGCCCGCGCCCGCACACACCGAGACCGCCGCACCCCTCCTGGCCTTCAGCCCCGACAGCCGGACCCTCGCCTACGGCAACGGCGCCCGGATCGTCGTATGGAATGCGACAACTCGTCGTGTGAAGGCGGTACTTGAGCCGGGCGGGCCGTCCGCCGTCCGCTCGGTCGCGCTCACCCGGGGCGGCCGGGAACTGCTGCTGACCCGGGCGACCTCCAGCGGTTCGCTCGTCGGTGAGGTGTGGGACACCGCCCGGCGGACGAGGACCGGCCGGCCCGCGGCACTTACCGGAACGCTTGCGTCCGTCCTCGCCTCCGGGTTCACGGGAGCGGCCACCTCCCTGCCCTTCGGTCCGGAGACCGGCGTACCACTCGGCGACGCCGGCCTCCTCGCCGTCAGCCCCGACGGCGTCCACCTGGCCACCGGCGGTTCCTTCGGCAGCGTCACCGTCTGGCGGGGCCGCGGGGAACGCCACCGGGAGGCCGTCGTCCCGGCCGGCGCCCCGGGCTCCCCGGTCACCGCCCTCGCCTTCAGCCCCGACGGCCGCACCCTCGCGGTGGGGTACCGCTCCGGCGCGCTGCGCCTGTGGGACACCGCCGGCCGGCAACCCCTCGGCTCCAGCTTCGACACCCCCGGCGACGCGATCCGTTCGCTCGCCTTCGACCCGCACGGGGACGCCGTGTACGCCGCCGGCCCGCACATGCCCGTCCAGCGGTACGCCGTCGGCGCCGCCCAGGTCGTCACCCGGCTCTGCGCGCGCACCGGCCGTAACCTGACCGGCGACGAATGGCGGACGTACCTCCCCGAGGTGCCCTACCGGCGCGTGTGCGACATCTCCGGCGACGGGGACTCGTAGGCCCGTCGCCCGCAAGCCCGGCGCGGTCCCATGCGCGGGCACCTGTCCGGTTCCGTCCCCCCGGGTTGGGTTGTTTACGCCTCTGACCTGCATTGATCAACAAATCGGCACCCCGAAGAGTGGGGGGCCACCAGGACACCACCCCCCACTCACCGGAGTAACCCGATGCGATTCGCACGCCGCAAGCCCGCCTCCCCCCAGCGCGTCCTCCGTACCGGCGGGGCGGTGGCGGCCCTGGCGCTGGGCGCCTCGCTGCTGGCGGCCCCGCAGGCCTCCGCCGCCGACAGCCCCACCACCAAGGAACTCCTGGACGCCTGCAGCTGGGCCGACCTGTGCGAGTTCCACGCCACGGACTACTGGACGTACACCGGCCCCCAGCACCAGGTCGGCAGCACCGCCTACAACTGCGCGAGCCAGACCAACCAGCACCGCATCGACTGGGCGGACACCACCGGCTCCACCAACACCTTCGGCATCTCGATCAGCGCGGAATACAAGTGGTTCGAGGTGT
The DNA here is from genome assembly GCF_053597275.1 of Streptomyces sp. NPDC001492. Classification (NCBI taxonomy): domain Bacteria; kingdom Bacillati; phylum Actinomycetota; class Actinomycetes; order Kitasatosporales; family Streptomycetaceae; genus Streptomyces; species Streptomyces sp. NPDC001492. The sequence continues at coordinate 53,750 of NZ_JBSFHW010000013.1, forward strand.
TCACGGTCGGCGTCAGCACCACGTACTCGCACAGCTGGGAGGCCTCGCACACCGACACCGAGAGCAACACGGTCAACATCCCGGCCGGCTACAAGGGCTGGATAGAGCGCGGCACGGCCAAGCAGCAGGCCAAGGGCTGGTACGAGATCCACTTCGGCAAGCGCTTCTACGGCCACTACATCTGGTACGTCAACAACTACCAGTCGTCCGGCTTCAACAAGGACAACCCCAACTCGGGCTACGTCAACTTCAAGGACGCGAAGATGACCGCCGGCGAGCGCGCCGCCCACTGCAACTGACACCGGCCGACGGCATGTGGTGCTCCGTGACTCCGGGAACCCGCCCCCGGCTCCGCCTCGCGGCGGCCGCCGTCTGCTCCCTGGTCCTGCTGACCGGCTGCGCGGCCGGCACGAGGAGCGAACCCGACACCGCCCACGCGGACCGGCAGGGGCCGACGGTGATCGGCACCGACACCTCGGCGGAGAGCCGGGTGACGGCCGCGCTCTACCGCGAACTCCTCACCGACGCCGGACAGCCGGTGCGGATGGCGACCACGAGCTACCCGTCGCCCGCCGCCACCGCCAGGGCCGTGGTGGCGGGCAGGATCGGCCTGGCTCCCGCATACGAGAGCGCCCTGCTGCGCACTTTCCCGGGCGGTGGCACGCTGCCCGGGAACATGCCGGCGACGCTCAGCATGGCGCTGCCCGAGGGGATCGACGCCCTGCCGCCGGCCGCGGCCGAACACGGCGTCGTCCTCGCGGTCACCCGGGCCACCGCCCGCCGCCACGCCCTGCACAGCCTCGCCGACCTCGCCGGAGCCGGCCGCCGCCTCACCCTCGGCGGATCCGCCTCGGGTGATCCGGACGCCCCGGCGCCCTCGTCGCTGAAGAAGGCGTACGGCGTCACCTTCACCGCCGCCGGCACCTCGGCGACCGCCGATGTGCTGGCCCTGCGCGGCACCGACCCCGTCCTCACCCGTGACCGGCTGGTCGTGCTGACCGACCCCGAGGGCGTCATCCCGCCCGAGCACGTCTTCCCGCTCATCCAGGCCCCCTACGCGGGCCTGGCCGCGAGAAAGGCCCTGGCCAGGGTCAACGCTGCACTCACCACGGACCAACTGGCCGCGCTCGCCTCCGCCGTCGACGCGGGCCGGTCGCCCGCCGCGACGGCCCGGACCTGGCTGCGGTCCAAGGGCCTGCTCGGCTGACCCCCTTTCTCGTACCTCTCTCGTACCTCCCGCGTACCTCCCCCGTGCCTCACTCGTACAGAACGGTGACAGCGAAATGCGTGACATCAGAAGGAAGTTCGCCATCGCGGCACTCGCCGCAGGAGCCGCTTTCAGCTCTCTCGCCGTCCCGACGACGGCCAGCGCCGAGTCGGTCTCCGCCGTACAGATCACGGTCTGCAACGACGCCGGCGTAACACAGGTGTTCTGGGTCAAGGGCTACAACCAGCACAACGACTGGGTCGGCTCGCCGATCTGGACGGTCGACGCAGGCACCTGCGCCACCGGCTGGGACTACTGGTGGAAGAAGAACTCGTCGGTCGAACTCCACCACAAGCCGGGCAGCGCGGCCTGGACCTGGAAGCAGCAGTACGTCCCCACGACGGATGACCGGACGACGACGTTCCGTCTGCCGTAGACGGCAGACGGCAGGCGCGGCACCGAACCGCGCACGCGCCGGGGGCGGGACTCGAAAGGTCCCGCCCCCGGCGCGGCCCTGTCCGGCTTGGTCGACGCGGCGCCGATCGGCTTGTCGGCGCGCAGGCTGAGGCAAGGGACCTCAGGCCTGGGTCGCCCGGAGCAGTACGGCTGAGGCTCCGCCTCATGCAACCGTTCAGCGTGTCGGCGCGAGGCGCTCGTACACCGTCAGCCTTCGCCCGTGCACCTGCTGGTCGGCCACCACCCTGAAGTACTTCTTCAGCACGGACGTCTTCATCCTGTCCCGCTCGGCCGTCACCGGTCGCGCCACCCCGCTCGCGTCCGTCACCAGCAGGATGCGTCGCTGCGTCAGCATCGAGGCGCGTATCCGAGCCGGGGTCGCCTCGATGCCCTTCAGCGTCCCGGACTCCTGCGGGGTCCGCGCCAGAGCTATGTCCCGCAGACCGGAGAAGGCGCTCGGGGTCACGGACTTGGTGTCCCGGCGCGCCGCGGGGACGAAGAGCACGGCGTCCCCGGTCTCCTTGACCCGCCGTACGTCCGAGGCGACCGCCAGGACGTCGTCCACCCGGCTGGAGGGGGAGCGCTTGGCCAGCGACTGCGGCAGCAGCGCCACCGTCGCCACGGCGACCAGCGCGGGGAGAACCCACGTGGAGGCTCTCGGGAGGCGGGGCTGCACCGCCCGTACCGCCGAACCGATCACCGTTCCGATCAGCAGTGCCAGACCGAGCAGGCTGAAGAGAACGTACCGGTCCAGGAAGAGCGGCTGGATCAACGACAGACCCATGAGGCCGAGCTGCGGCACCGCCAGCAGCGGCAGCCCGACGGTCGCCACCGACAGCCGGCCCACCCGGGGGCGATCCAGCAGTGCGCCGAATCCGCCGATCAGCAGCAGGACCGCCGGGCCGATCAGCATGTGCCAGGTGAGCGGCGGTATCCATGACACCTGCGCGGACTGGCCCCGGCTGAAGAGCACCAAGGGCAGCGCGCAGGCCGTGGCGGTCGCGGAGGCGGCCGCCCAGCGGGTTCGGATCCCGCGGCCGGCCCGGGCCCAGACCAGCGTCGCCAGGTGTGCCGGAAGGATCATGAGCGAGAGCCAGTTCAGCAGGGCACACAGCAGGACCGTGCCGCCGTAGGCGACCCAGTGCACCGCGCGGACACGGCGTAGCAGCGCGGTCACGAGCAACAGGGTGGAGACCCCGGCCCCGGCCGCGACAAGTGCGTACGGCCGACCCTCCTGGAGGTAGAACTGCACGGCCGGCAGCAGCCCGAACGCCATCCCTCCTCCCAGGCCCACCCACAGGCCGGCCAGCCGGCGGCCGATGACGGCCACGCACGCCGCCGCCACCGCCGTGGCCAGGACCGAGGGCAGCCGCAGGGTCGTGGTGCCGGGCCCGAAGCACTCGAACAGGGCGTGCATCAGCAGGTAGTAGCAGCCGTGCACGACGTCGACGTTCCCCAGCATGTGCCAGATCTCAGCGGTGGAGCGCTCCGCCACCTGCCAGGTCGCGGCCTCGTCCCGCCACACCGTGTTCTGCCGCGATATGCCCCAGAGGCCGAGGGACACCGTCCACAGCATCGGTATCAGCCAGACGAGAACTGCCTGATGCCGTGGCGCACTTGGCAATGCCTCAGGCGGTTTTCCGGCCCAGGAGGAGCGCGGAGTCGAGCGAAAGGCATGGGTGATGGGCATGAAGGAGGACTTCCGGAAAGGCTGTTGAACAGGGCTGAGTGTCAGCGGCGCGAAGTGGCGGCGGCATGAAGAGGCAGCGCGCGGAAGCCATGCATCGCGCGCGAAGCGTATGAACCCGCAGTCCTCCCGTAGATCCCCCGTGTGTGCGGCCCGATCGAAGCCAGCCCGATCAAGGATGCCATCACGGCGTCCGCATGGCCCATGCGTTTTCGGTCACACCCCGGCCGGCGCCTTTCTGGCCACGCCTCATCGCTGAATGACCGGAATTCGCCCAACCGGCTTCCGTTCACATCCCTCCACGCGTGACTAACACTTGCTTGCTGCCGAAACCGCTTGGCTCACGGATATTTCAGAGTCGACTTGATCACACAGTTATTCGGTTGCGATGCGGCCGCACCCTGCATAAGGATTTTGCGATGTCCAGACCAAGTCATGATGAAAAGGGGATCATTCATGAACAAGAAAACTGGCATTAAGGCGGCCGTTGTGACCGCCGGTCTCCTGTTTGCCGCGGCCACTCCCGCGCTTGCGACCACCGTCGATGTCGGCGGTGGCAAGTGGAGCTACGACGAGGGCGCCAACACGGCCTGGTCGAACTACAAGCACCCGAGCAAGCTGCACTCCTCCTCGGTGAAGATCGGTCGTACGACCTTCGCCAGCGGTTGTACTTCCGCGGGGGACTGGTCCCTGGCTTCCGGGACGAAGAACGGTGGCTCGATCAGCTACTACTACAAGACCTCCTGCTAGGTCTTTCCAGTCGAAAAACGAGTTCTGAGCATGCGCGGGTGGCGCCGCCCGTGCATGCTCCACTCGGCCCAGCTGTGGAGGCGAGTTCCACCTGCCTCCACAGCTGTTTTTTCGCCGTTTCAATTGTCCTGGAAGCCTGCTCGCCGAGCGCCCTCAACCTAGGTATCCGATGCTGCATCGAGGCATACGATTCGTCCACGCCGCCCTTTTGGCGTTCTCCGCGGTACTGGCCTTTCTGTTCGTACGTGGCCTTGATGAGAACGCACCGCTGGGAAACTCGGCGCTGGTCGATGTTTTCGACTCCGACGACTCGGTGAGTGCTGCCCGGGTGGTCCGGTCCGTCGAGTCGTTCGCGGCCGAACGCGGAGTCGGCGTCGCTCGGGATGTGACCGACCTGAAGAACCCCGACGGGGTACGGAATCTCTACGTGGCCCCAGGCGGCCCGGGCTCCCTCACGGCGCGCTGGCTGGACGACGGCTATCCGTCGTTCAGCGGCCACTTCAAGACGCGCGTGCGTCCTCTCTCCGCACTGGCACAGCAGGATCCACGGGGCCCCTACTACGTGTTCGGATCACCCGCGGACGCCGACGCCCTGCGGGCGCAGTTCGCCGGCCTCGGCCTGACGGCGGCCGTTTCGCATCCGCTGTCGTACGCCGAACTGTCCGAGACGTACGCGGCCGACCCCCTGTTCCAGGCCTTCTGCGTGGTCGCTCTGGCGGCGCTGACGATGACCGGCGCGAGTGTGCTGCTCAACGCGAAGGCGTACGGGGTGCTTCGGCTGCAGGGCATGTCCTTCGCCGGCATCCTCCTGCGTGATCTGCGGCAGCTGGCGGTCTTCTGGCCGGCGGCGGCCGGTGTTGTGGTGGCCGCGAGCCTGGCCTTCCTCGGCTTCTGCAACGGCTTCGCCTGGCTGGGGCTGTTCGCCTCGGTGGCCCTGGCCGTCGCGCTCCTCCTGGTGCTCGTGGTGCTGGCCACCCATGCGGCCGTGCTCGCCCTGACCTTCAAGGTCGACGTCCTGCGCGCCCTCAAGGGCGAACTGCCCTCCCAGGGCGTGTCCATCAGCGTCTACCTGGTGCGCGTCCCCGCCCTGCTGCTCACTCTCAGCATCGCCACCAACGTCACCCTCGCGGGCCGGGACGTACTGACGCGTCAGGAGAACCAGGAGGTCTACCGCACCGTGGGCGAGGCGGTCTCGATCCGCGTCAACGGCGCCATGGCCCCCCACATGGACCAGGTGAACGGGCACGTCGGCCCCTGGCTGCGCCGAGCCGACAAGCAGGGACAGGTCATCCTCGCCGGGCGCAGGGATCTCCAGATCTCCGCACCGGGCGCTCGACTGCCGGCCGGTGAGATCTTCGTCGTCAACGACACCTATCTCGGCAGGCAGCCGGTGCTCGACCGGGCGGGGCACCGCTACGGCCCCGCCCCGGGGGCGGTGCGGGTCATCGTTCCCGAATCCCTGAGCTCGCACGCACCGGCGATCACCCGGGCGGTTTCCCGGATCGTCGATCCCGGACGCGATCGGCACATCCCGCTCAGAACACTGACAAGCCGGACGGGGCAACGCCTCTTCGGCTACAACACCGGCTCCTCCGTCTACAACGCGGCACAGGGTCCGGACGAGGACAGGTCCCTGGTGCGCGACCCGGTTCTCGTCGTCGTCCCCAACGGATCGCGATTCCTCACAAACGACGCCTACACCGCGTTCGCCACCCAGGCCGGCGTGGTCTTTCCCGACCCCGACGACGCGCTGAACGGCATCAAGACGGAAAAACTGCAGGACTATGTGAACGCCGTGAGTCCCGTCGGGCAGAAAACCGCCATGGACCTCAGGGACGCGACCGGTGAGCTCCGGCTGCAGATCTTCAATCTCCTCGTTTCCCTCATCGTGCTCCTCATCGCCGGTGTCGGCGTCTGTGTCATCTACTCGCGCAAGAACGCGCAGTGCATATTCGTGAAGCGCATCAGCGGATGGAGATATGCCGCGACCCATCGCTTCATGCTCGCCGTGGAAGTGGCCATCGCGGTCATCTTCGCCACCCGGGTCCCCTTCGTGGCATGGGAGCAGCACCAGGAACTGAAGAAGTATGCGGCTTCCGGTGCGCCGGCCCCCTTCGAGCCCATCCGCATCACCGCGCTGGATGTCACTCTCATCACCGGTCTCGTCGTTTTCGAGCTAGGGGCCGTGCTGCTCGCCCTGGCGTTCTTCCACGGCCGCATCATGAAGGGCGGAGCGACCGATTCCTGAACCCTTCACGCGTGAAACCCCTTTACCCAGCCGGAGTATGTTGTGATCGATATCGAGAACCTGTCGAAGACCTTCGGCGCCCGAACTCTGTGGCGCGACGTCAACTTCACCGCCCATCGCGGTGAGATGCTCGCCCTTGTCGGTCCGAGCGGATCGGGGAAGTCGACCCTCCTCAACTGCCTGGGACTTCTCGACAGGCCGAGTGCTGGGGCGATTCGTCATGAGGGAAAGGACATCACGCGATTCGGGAGGCGTGAAATCCTCCGGTTCCGCCGGGACGTTCTCGGCTACCTGTTCCAGCACTATGCCCTGATCGAGAACGCGACGGTCGACGAGAATCTGGAGGTGGTCACCAAGCTGCGCCGTTCGGCACAGGGCGGAGCCACCACGAGCGCTGCCGCCGCGCTCGACCGGGTGGGCCTTGCGGGTCGGGGGGACGAGAAGATCCACCATCTCAGCGGCGGAGAACAGCAGCGCGTGGCGCTCGCCCGTCTCATGGTCCAGCAGCCCGCCCTGGTCCTGGCGGACGAGCCGACAGGAGCTCTCGACGACGCCAACACCACCATGGTCGTCGACATCCTCCGCGAGATGAGCGAGACCGGCTGCGCCGTGGTCATCGCCACCCACGACACCGGGGTCCGCGACCGCTGCGACACCGTATTCGCCGTGCACGAGTCCGCACGGGTCGAGTCCGTCCGGGTCGAGTCCGCGCGGAGCACGGCCTGACACGGACAGGGAAGCATGACAGAGGCGGGGTCCGAAAACCCCGCCCGGAACCGGCGAAACCTCAGCTCAGGGCCACACGAGACAGTACGGCTGATGCCCCGCTCGACGGTCGGCTCCGGCGCGTCCGCCTTCACCGCGCTCGCCGTACGGCAGGCCCCGACGCGTGAGCTGTCTCACGGGTGGGGTTCGGGGCCGTCGTCGAGAGCGACCGTGCGCAGGTCCGCGGCGACGCGGACGTCCGTGATGGCGTTGCCGGCGACGCTGGTGCCGGCGGAGAGGTTGGTGCGGCCGATGAGGACATGGCTGATGCCGGTCTAGTGACGGATCAGGCCGACCTGCTGTGCGGTGACGAAGACATCTGACCCGTGGTCCATGCCGTTCGCGATGTGGTGGGCGATGGGGCGGAACCGGGAGGCCTCGGTGATGGCGATGATGTAGCGCAGCATGCCGCGAGCCTGGGCGGTGCGGTCGGTGCCGCGGATGCCGAGGTCCCTGAGGCTGTTCTCAAGGCTGGACTCGCTCAGGTCGACGGCGGTCAGCGACTGGTGCGCGACGCGGGCGAGGGTGTCGTAGCCCTCCTTGCCGAGGAACCAGTCGTCGTCGGCATCCGCCTTGCCGGGGACGTCGGAGGCGAGGTTCAGGACGAAGTCGTGCGGGGTGTCGCTGGAGAAGAACCGCACGACGCGGAAGTCGCTGAGCCGGACGAGCGCATGCACCGTGGGAGTGTGGTTGCCGCTGCTGATCACGATGTCGGCGAAACGCTGGCTCTCCGTGCTGGCGGTGACGGCGACGTTGCGCAGCTTGTCCAGCATGGTCAGATAGGCGCCCGAGCCGCGGTTGATGTTCCAGCGGACCTGTGGGAAGTCGACGTGTTTCTTGCCGGCGACGTTCTCGGCGTTGATCGGCACATGGTCCGCCGCCGTCGAGGCGGATGTCTCGGTGTCCCTGGGCACCGTGAAGAACACCAGGATCCCGAGAAGGACGGACAAGGCGACCACCATGAGGACGCTGGTGGGCATGGTGTGCTCCGGTTGTTCGACGTGCAGCGATGTCACGACCGACGCTCACAGCCGGGAGGTTGTCCGGCAGGCCCCCTTGGCCACCGCAAACAATTCCGGAGGATCAAGTTCCACGTTACTTGTCCGGATGTAAACCCGCTGCTCGACGCCCCGCCCGCTTCTTCGCGCCTTGCGGCGGACGCGAGACCACGGGTCACAGCCGGGTTGTGCCGGTGGGGATGCCCAGGAGGGGCCGTCCGGCTGGTTCGCGCCGTACCGGCGCGAGGCTCGTGACGGTCAGGGGCAGACCCGCCTGTACGGCCGGTCCGGAACGTAGGTGTGCCACTGCGCCCGGGTCAGCTCCGTGTTCCCGGCACGGGAGCAGACAAGGGATGCCGCCCGGTCGGGATCCACGACGTACCGCTGGATCGGGACGTGCTTGCCACCCGCGTACAGCATCGTGCTGTCCGGGCTGAAGGCGAGCGTGTCGACGCTGCCACCGGGGGTGGGCAGAGATGGACCGAGTGGTTGCTGGGTCGCGATGTCCCAGAGTTGGACGGTGCCCGCGTCGCCGCCCACGGCGAGTGTGCTGCCGTCCGGGCTGAACGCGAGAGACGTGATCGTCTCGGCTGAGCCGGTGGACGGATCGGTGGGCGCCGAGAAGACGTTGCTCAGGATGCCCGCTCGGTGCCGGAGACCGCCGTCCCAGATGGCGACCCGCCCTGTCCCGTCGCCGGCCGCGAGGCGGCCGCCGTCCGGCGCGAAGGCGATGGCTCCGATGTCGTCGTGCTGGACGAGGTCATGAGCGCGGGACCGGCCCGCGCGGACGACGCGGTTGTCGGTCACGAGGAGCCCGCCGTCCGGGCTGACGGCCAGATGACGGCCGGCCGGGCCGGGGAGAAGCGCCGTCCTCCGCTGCCGCGTGGTGTCCCATGTCTCGTTGAAGTAGCCGCCCTCGGTCAGACGTGCGGTGAGGAGCGTACGACCGCCCGGTCCCAGGGCGATCGCGTCCGTGGATGTGGTGGACGCCGTCGCCAGGTCCACCGTGGCCTTCGTGTGTCCGGCGGCCACGTCCCACACCGTCACACGCTGAGGCGCCGTGTCCCAAGGGGCGGAGACTCCGTATGCGAACGTGCCGCCGTCGGGGCTGAAGGACAGCAAGGGCTCGGTGATGTCCCCGGGGACCCTCGGGACGCCGGTGCGGAAGGAAGGACGTGACGGGGTCGGCAGGGTTCGCAGCAGACGGCCGTCACGCGTGTTCCGCAGCTGGACGACGTAGCGGTCACCGATACGTTCGGCGGTGGCGAACGTCCTGCCGTCGGGACTGAGCCGGACCCCTGCGAGCGGACTCGTGCGCCAGGCACGGGTGAGCGTCGTGGTGAGGTCGAGGGTGTGGACCGTGCCTCCCTCGAGGTACCGCAGCAGGGGCCGCGAGGGGTCCCAGGCGAGATCCGAGAGCGACGCGTTGTCCAAGGGGTGCCGGAAAACGGGGGCGCCGCCCTTGGACAGGCGCCACACTCTGATCTCCTGGCCGCCGCCCGTCGCCAGAAAGGAGCCGTCCGCGCTCACGACGGCCGAGACGGCACCCGGGTGGGCGATGTCGGCGAGTTCTCGTCCCGACGTGGTGTCCCACACCCGCACCCGGCCCCCGACAAGAGCCAGGAGTCGGCCGCCGGTGAGGCCGAGGTGGGTGCGGCCGGCATCACAGACGCCGCGAGCGCTCGTCCAGGCACCGGAGCGGACGCGGCGCGTGGAGGTGTCCCAGACCTGCGGGGCACGGCCGCGCGGGCAGACGGCCAGCAGCCGGTCGTCGGCCGCCGCGGTGGCGCGCTCCTCGCTGCCGGCCGACGGGGTCCGGAAGACCAGATGGCCGTCGGTGGCGGAGTAGAGCCCAACCCGGTCGTCGAACAGGCTCGTCACCAGGTAATTGCGCCCACTCGCCGCGAAGCTCACGGTGTACGTGTCCGGCAGGGGACCCCCGATCCAGCGCCTCGTTCGGGTGTCCCACAGCCGCTGGGTCCTGTCAGTGGTCTGGATGACGAGCACCCGGCCGCCCGGACCCGCGTCGAGTACGGCCCCGTGCGGTAGCGGCCCCGAGGCGATACGGCGGTGGGTGCCCACGTCCCACGTCCGCCAGGTGCCGCTGTCGGTGGTGCTGAGCAGAGTGCGCCCGGAGACGTCGAGGAACCGCGCCGGGGTGTCACCGGGCGCCGGGTCGGTGAAGTTGTCCAGGTCGGGCTGGGCCAGGGCGCCCAGCACGGCCCGGCGGGACTCCGGCAGCGCGGAGGTGCGCCATGCGGCGACGCCGAGCAGCATCGCGGTGCGCGGGTCGGTGGTCCGCAGTGCGTCGGCGACCGCGGCCACCCGGCGGGCCGCCGTGTCGGTGGTCTGCTGCTCGCTGTCCTGACGCAGCCGCAGAGCGGTCAGCCCGACAACCAGGGCCACCGCCAGCACGGCACAGAGCGAGGCCGTGAGCGTGCGGCTGCGGCGCCGGGCCCGGGTGGCGGACCGCTCCTCCGCCGCCCGCTGCTGCGCCGCGGCGACCAGGAAGGCCGTTTCCTCGGACGTCAGACCGTCGTGGCCGCGGTCGTCGCCAGCGAACAGTTCCTCGGCCCGCGCCAGGCGGGTGCCCCGGTAGAGCGTGCCCGGGTCGCGGTCGTGCTCCAGCCAGGTACGGGCGGCGTCGGTCAGCTGCCGGTGGTGGCGCAGCCGCTCCCGGTCCGCGTCGATCCACTCGCGCAGCCGCGGCCAGCAGGTGATGAGTGCCTCGTGGGCGAGCTGAACTCCGTCGTCGTCGGTGGTCAGCAGCCGGGCCCGGGTGAGCCGCCCGGCGACGGCTCGCACCTCAGGGTCCTCCCACCCGGCCATTTCCTCCCGGCTGAGCGGGCGGCGCGTGTCGGCGTTGCCCTGGCCGGGCTCGACCATCCGCAGGAGCAGGTGCCGGGCGACGTGCGCCTGCTCCGGTGAGAGTTCCCCGTACGCCTCCTCGGCGCTGGCCGCGATCGCGCCGCGCACCCCGCCGGCCGCCTCGTACGCGGCCAGGGTCAGCATCCGGCCCTTGCGCCGCCGCCAGGTCTCCAGCAGGGCGTGGGACAGCATCGGCAGCCCGCCGGGCTCGTCGAGCACGTCCTCGACGAGCCGTGCGGTCAGGGTCCGCTCCACGATGAGCCCGGCCGCCTGCGCGGGACCGATCACCGCCTCGCGCAGCTCGTCCGCGGTCATGGGCCTGACCAGCAGCCCACTCGAGTGCAGCGCCTCGGCCAGCCGCGGGTGCTCGGCGCACCGCGCATAGAAGTCGGACCGTACGGCTATGAGCACGCGCAGCCGGCTTCCCGGGTCGCGCGCGGCGAGCAGAAGGTCGAGGAAGCGGTCCCGCTCGGCGCGCTCGCGGCAGAGGGTGAAGACCTCCTCGAACTGGTCCACCACCACCCAGCTCTCCGGGTCGTCGGCCGTCGGAGTCAGCAGATGCCCGTAGGTGGTGGCGGGCCGGGCTCCCGGAGTGAGGATACGGAGCACCGCCGTACGCCCCTGCTGCGCGATCCTCTCCCGCAGCAGCGGAATCAGACCGGCCCGCAGCAGGGAGGACTTGCCGCTGCCGGACGCCCCGAACACCACGGCGAACGGGGACCCGCAGGCCAGCTCGCTCAGCTCGTCGATCAGCCGGTCCCGGCCGAAGAACAGCTCACGGTCGTCCGGCTCGAAGCGGGCGAGGCCGCGGTAGGGCGGTGCGGCGTCGGCATCCTCCTGCCTCTCCTCCCCGGCCAGCGCCTCGGCCTCCGCCCACCGGGCCTCCCATGGAACGGGGTCCTCCCCGCATGCCTGGACGTACGCCTGGAGCACGGCCAACGACGGCAGCCGCTCGCCGCTCGCCGCCTTCGCCAGGGTCGTCGCCGAGAAGCCGGCCTTCTTCGCCATGGCCCGGTACGACAGACCACCCGCCGAACGGCGCAGCTCCCGAAGATCATGGGCGAGTCGCTGCACGGGACCGGCCGCCGGGTCGACCGGTAGTTCGGGGCGCCCCATGGCGAAGCCTCTTTCGCATACAAGAAGAACATGCTGATCCGCAGCACAAGGTACTTTTCGTCCCCCTGGGGCGAGAACCCTTTCCGACTGTGATGTCCGCCGGAGAAGTTGTTCGTACCCGCGGTGCTGAGTTTGTTTTCCCTGATGAGAGGGGGGATGGCTGACAACTCCCGGGGTGCCGGGCTCGGTCCGGCCGCCGACCGCGACCAAGAAGAAGATCGTCCCCTGATCGTTGGAGCGCGTACGCGCCGTCATCGCCGGTCTCCCGAAGCGCTTCCAGGCCGGCGGCAAGCTGGTCTTCGGCTGCGGCCCAAGAAGGAGCGGGCGTACCACCGCAGTGTCTTCAACATGGGCGACTGGAAGCGCGCCCTGGCTGCAGCCGGAGTGATCCCACCCCGCGAGCGCGGCGCGCGCTCCCTCCAGGCGGCCCCGGAAGACGGCATGCACGCCCTCCGGCACGCCTACGCCTCCGTGCTCCTGGACGCGGGGGAGAGCATCAAGGCGCTCTCCGAGTACCTCGGCCACTCGGACCCGGGTTTCACGCTGCGGACGTGCACGCACCTGCTGCCGTCCAGCGAGACCCGCACCCGCAAGGCGATCGACGACGCCTTCACGGAAACGGAAGCCGAGGCGGAAGCGGAAGACGACGGCGGCCCGCCCGCCACCCAGGGCACATCAGCACCCCCAGCAAAACCAACGTGCCCTCAATGTGCCCTGGCCGCCTGACGGCCCCCTCCGCCACCAAAAAGGGCGAGGCCCGAAGACCCCGCCCAACCCGAAAGAAACCCCAGATCAGAGCCGATCAGGGCCAGACAAGGCAATACGGCTGATGCCCCGCCTCATGCAACCGATGGCTGAAGTCCTGCCACTCGTGCAGCAGTTGGTACACGTTGAACGCATCCCGCGGGCCCCCGCGGTCCGGCACCGTCGACCAGATGAACGCCGCCGCGCCCACCGCCTCCTCGCCTATGCCCCGCAGCGGGTCGACGACCGTCATCGGGAGCTTGACCACCGCGTAGTCGGGGTGCAGGACGACCAGTTCGAGGGGCGGGACCTTGTGGAGGGGGACGCCTTCGATGCCTGTCAGCACCATCGCCGCCATCGTCTCCGGCTTGATCTTGGTGAACATGCCGTTCATGCCGAGCTCGTCGCCGCCGAGTTCCTCGGGGCGCATCGAGATCGGGACACGGGCCGCGGTCGCGCCGTCCGGCGCGCCGAAGTACTTGTACGTCACCCCCACCCGACCACCATTCCTGCTCCCCGCCCGGAGCGCGTCGCCCCGACGGTCGATCCGCCGGTCGATCTGCTCGGGCTCACTCGGTGCACCCTGTCCCCGACGTGTCTCGGTCGCTTCCTCCGCCTCGCGTCGGTGCCTTCCTCGATGGGCACGTCGAGGACCCAGGTCATCAGTCCCCTCGCCCAGTCCGCCACCGCGATGCATATCTCCACCCGACTGCTTTTCTAGGACGCGTGGCCCCCGCCGCGCAACCCGATCATCGTGTCAGTGACCTCCCCCACGGCCGCCCGCCGAAACGTGCGTTGAAACACCTGTCCGCAGGATCTTCGCAGCCTCTGAACAAGCCTCCGTACACCTCGTCGTACACCTGGCCGCGCACCCGGTCGTACATCCGTCCGCACACCTATACGTACGTCAGGGCCGTATGAGCTGTGTGTATCAGGTCCCAGTTTCGCAGATCGCGCCGGGCGGCGGCTGTCTCCCGGGTCAGCAGCGGTGCCGGCTGCCACCCGTGCACCCTGGCCTACCCTGAGGAGGTCCCTTGCAACCGGAGCCCGAGAAGTCGGAGAAGGTCGGAGAAGTCGCAGGTCATGAGCGAACTGCCTAATTCACTGCCTTATTCATACGAAGCGCCTGCCTCGCAGGCACTGTTCGACCGGGCCGCGGCCGTCACTCCCGGTGGGGTGAACTCCCCGGTGCGCGCATTTCGTGCCGTGGGCGGTACGCCCCGGTTCATGGTGTCCGGTACCGGTCCGTATCTGACGGATGCGGACGGGCGGGACTACGTCGACCTGGTGTGCTCCTGGGGACCCATGATCCTCGGGCACTCCCACCCGGAGGTCATCGCCGCCGTTCAGGACGCCGTCTCGCGCGGTACCTCCTTCGGTACGCCCGGTGAGGGCGAGGTCGCGCTCGCGGAGGAGATCGTCGAGCGGGTCGGGCCCGTGGACCAGGTGCGGCTCGTCAGCAGCGGGACCGAAGCCACCATGTCGGCCATCCGGCTCGCCCGCGGGTTCACCCGGCGCACCAAGGTGATCAAGTTCGCCGGGTGTTACCACGGTCACGTGGACTCGCTGCTCGCCGCCGCCGGCAGCGGCGTGGCCACCTTCGCCCTCCCCGACACGCCCGGAGTCACCGGCGCCCAGGCCGGCGACACCATCGTGCTGCCGTACAACGACCTGGAGGCCGTGCACGAGGCCTTCCACCGGCACCCCGGTGAGATCGCCTGCGTGATCACCGAGGCCTCGCCCGGGAACATGGGCGTCGTGCCGCCCCGGCCCGGGTTCAACCAGGGACTGAAGGACGCCTGCTCCAAGAACGGCGCCCTCTTCATCTCCGACGAGGTCATGACCGGTTTCCGGACCAGCCGGGCGGGCTGGTTCGGGATCGACGGGGTCAGGCCCGATCTCATGACTTTCGGGAAGGTCATGGGCGGCGGGTTCCCTGCCGCCGCCTTCGGCGGGCGGGCCGATGTGATGGCGCATCTCGCACCCGCCGGGCCCGTCTACCAGGCCGGCACCCTCTCCGGGAACCCGGTCGCCACCGCGGCCGGCCTCGCCCAGCTGCGCCTGCTCGACGACGCGGCCTACGACAAGGTCGACTCGGTGTCGGAGACCATTCAGGGGCTCGTGACCGAGGCGCTCAGCAAGGAAGGCGTCGCGCACCGGCTGCAGAACGCCTCCAACATGTTCTCCGTCTTCTTCACGGACCGGGAGGTCCGCGACTACGAGGACGCGAAGAAGCAGGAGTCCTTCCGCTTCACCGCCTTCTTCCACTCGATGCTGGCGCAGGGCGTCTATCTGCCGCCCTCGTCCTTCGAGTCCTGGTTCGTGTCCACGGCCCACGACGAACAGGCCGTTCAGCGCATCGCCGACGCCCTTCCGGCGGCGGCCCGAGCGGCGGCGGAGGCCACGGCAGCATGAGCGACAGCACCAACACGGCGGGCAGCGACGTCACCGTCGTCCACGTCATGAGGCACGGCGAGGTCGCCAACCCGGACGGGGTCCTGTACGGGCGGCTGCCCGGCTACCACCTGTCCGAGCTGGGGCGCCAGATGGCCGACCGGGTCGCCGAGCACCTCGCGCCCCGGGACATCACCTACGTCTGCGCCTCCCCGCTGGAGCGGGCCCAGGAGACGGCCACCCCGATCGCCAAGGCCCACGGACTGGACCTGGCCACCGACGAGCGGCTCATCGAGGCCGACAACGTCTTCCAGGGCAAGACCTTCGGGGTCGGGGACGGCGCGCTGCGCAAGCCGGGCAACTGGAAGCACCTCGTCAACCCGTTCAGGCCGTCGTGGGGCGAGCCGTACGTCGACATCGTCGTCCGGATGATGCAGGCGCTGGACTCCGCCAAGGACCGGGCGCGGGGGCACGAGGCCGTCCTCGTCAGCCACCAGCTGCCCATCTGGATCGTGCGGTCGTACGTCGAGAAGCGGCGGCTGTGGCACGACCCGCGCAAGCGGCAGTGCACCCTCGCCTCGCTGACGTCCTTCACCTACCGGGGCGACAAGCTGGTGTCCGTCGGCTACAGCGAGCCGGCCCGCGATCTCGTCCCGGCCCATCTCCTCGCGGGCGCCAAGCCGGTGAAGGGACAGGACAAGGCCTTCGGGGCATAGGGCAGGCCCTGCCAGAAGGGGCTGGACGCGTCTGTTGGATCTTGGGTAGCGTCCTCCGCGACCATCGCCGCGGCCGTTTTCCAGGGTCCCGGTCCCGGCTGCCTGCTCGACCGGCAGGCAGACACAAGGGGGAAGAAGTCATGAAGATGAAGAAGCTGGCGTCGCTCGCCATGACGCCGCTGGTGCTGGCCGGCATCGCCGTCGCCGTGCCGATCGCGGGCGCGACCGCCGCGAGCGCCGTGCCGGACGTGTGTGAGTACGCGGAGGACGTGATCTCGCCGGTACCGACCTGGGGATCCGTGATCTGCTACGCCGGCACCGGCCAGTACCGCGTCAAGGTGACGTGCACGGACGGCATCACCGGCAACCATCTGACGTCGTACGGCCCGTGGGTCGGCATCAGGAAGACGTCCAAGGCATCCTGCGGCAACGCGTCGCGGTACGCCGTGACGAACGTCAGCTACCAGGATCGCTGAACCGGCGGGCGGGCGGTGGTGCGCCCACCGCCCGCCCCGTCTGTTTCCACGAACCCTCGCTGTTACTCATGACACGTTCGTGACATTTATTGCCAGATCGACGTGATCGAGAGGAACCTCCCCGTTCGTCATGTCCTCTGACTGGGTGACCATCACAGGAAATGACGGATCGGGGATGGAATGCGCACTCGCAGCGCTCTCACTCGCAGGGGAATGCTCGGTCTCGGCGCGGGCGCCGCGGCCGCTGTCGGACTCTCCGGCTGTGGCACCCTCACGCCGTCAGACGGGTCCACCCACTCCTCGGGTTCCAGGAGCGGCGGAGCCGACAAGCCCTCGCACCCCGCCCGCCCCATCGGCGACGGCTCGACCTCCTTCACCGGCAAGCAGCCTCACCAGCCCGCGAAGCCCGAGCCGCTGGAGCCCGGGCAGACCCCGCCGCAGTTCGTGATCTTCTCCTGGGACGGGGCCGGCGAGGTCGGCAACGGGCTCTTCCCCCGCTTCCTCGACCTCGCCAAGCAGCACGGCGCGTCCATGACCTTCTTCCTGTCCGGGCTGTATCTGCTGCCCGAGTCGAAGAAGCGCCTCTACAACCCGCCGAACAACCCGCGCGGCGCCTCCGACATCGGCTACCTCACCGACGAGCACGTCAGGGCCACGCTCACCAACGTCCGCCGCGCGTGGCTCGAAGGGCACGAGATAGGCACCCACTTCAACGGCCACTTCTGCTCCGGCTACGGCACCGTCGGCAACTGGACGCCCGCGCAGTGGAGGAGCGAGATAGCGCAGGCCAAGGCCTTCGTGAAGGAGTGGCGGACGAACACGGGGTGGTCCGAGATGCCGTCCCTGCCCTTCGACTACGAGAAGGAGCTCGTCGGCGGCCGCACGCCCTGCCTGCTCGGCCAGAACAACCTGCTGCCCACCGCCAGGGAGCTCGGCTGGCGCTACGACGCCTCCTCGCCCGGCGGCCGCCAGGTCTGGCCCGAGAAGAAGCACGGGCTGTGGGACCTGCCGCTGCAGCAGATCCCGTTCCCCGGGCGCAGCTTCGAGGTCCTGTCGATGGACTACAACATGCTGGCCAACCAGTCGGTCAACTCGACCCAGGCGCCCGCCTACAACTACCCGGGCTGGCGGACTCAGGCCTCGAAGGCCTACATAGCGGGCTTCCAGCGGGCATACGAGACAAACCGTGCACCTTTCTTCATAGGCAACCACTTCGAGCACTGGAACGGCGGCATCTACATGGACGCCGTCGAGGAGGCGTTCAAGCACATCGCGCGGGAGAAGGAGAAGGGGGCGGACGTACGCCTCGTCTCCTTCCGGCAGTTCGTCGACTGGATGGACGTACAGAAGCCGGAGGTCCTCGCCAAGCTGCGCACCCTCGAGGTCGGACGGGCGCCGGTGGGAGGCTGGAAGACGTTCCTCAAGGAGACCCCCACCTCCTCGTCCTCACCCACCGGGCAGGCTGCCTGAAATGCGGTTTTCCCCCCGCAAGGGGGGCGCGCACGACCCCGGGAACGGGCATGCGAAACTTTTCACATGAGTGCCGCCAGCCGCGCCCATGTGCGCTCGAACCGCGCACGTCGCCGAACAGTCCTGACCACCGCCGGTGCCGCGGTCGCCACGCTGCTGATGTCCGCCTGCTCCTCCGGGGGGACCTCCGGCGGGGGCGGTGACACCAACTTCGTCATGGGCAAGGACGGCATCTCCAGCGCGAAGAAGGGGGAACGGGCCACGGCGCCCGACCTTTCCGGCAAGACCGTCAACGGGGGACAGCTCGACGTCGCCTCCTACAAGGGCAAGGTCGTCGTCCTGAACGTGTGGGGCTCCTGGTGCGCCCCCTGCCGTGCCGAGGCGCCCAACTTCGAGAAGGTCTACCAGGACCTCAAGGCCAAGGGCGTCCAGTTCGTCGGCATCAACACCCGCGACACCAGCGTCCAGAACGCGGTCGCCTTCGAGAAGCAGCAGGGCATCACCTACCAGAGCCTGTACGACCCCACGGGCAAGCTGATGCTGCGCTTCCAGAAGGGCACGCTCAACCCGCAGGCGGTCCCCTCCACGCTCGTCCTCGACCGGGAGGGCAGGATCGCCGCACGCTCGCTGGCCGCGCTCAGCGAGGACAAGCTGCGCAAGATGATCGCCCCCGTCCTCGCGGAGAAGTGACGTGACCTCAGTCACCACGCTCGCCGCCGAGACGGGCTACAACACCACCGTGTTCCACGGCGCCCTGCTGATCGCCCTGCCCATCGCGCTGCTCGGCGGACTCGTCTCTTTCTTCTCCCCCTGCGTCCTGCCGCTCGTACCCGGCTATCTGTCGTACGTCACCGGAGTCGCCGGCACCGACCTCGCCGAGGCCCGGCGCGGGCGCATGGTCGCCGGGGCTTCCCTCTTCGTGCTCGGTTTCACCGCCGTGTTCGTCTCCAGCGGCGCCCTGTTCGGCTACTTCGGCGCCACCCTTCAGGAGAACAAGGACGTCCTGTCGAAGGTGCTGGGCGTGCTCATGATCCTCATGGGTGTGTTCTTCATGGGCCTGATGCCCTGGATGACCCAGCGCGAGTTCCGCTTCCACAAGCGGCCCGTGGCAGGTCTCGCCGGCGCCCCGCTCCTGGGTGCGCTGTTCGGCATCGGCTGGACCCCGTGCATCGGCCCGACCCTCTCCTCCGTCCTGACCCTGTCCGCACAGCAGGGCAGCGCGGGCCGCGGCGCCATACTGACCGTCGCCTACTGCCTCGGCCTCGGTGTGCCCTTCGTGCTCGCCGCGGTCGCCTTCCGCAAGGCGCTCGGCGCCTTCGGCTGGGTCAAGCGCCACTATGTCTGGGTGATGCGGATCGGCGGCACGATGATGATCGTGACCGGTCTGCTGCTGCTGACCGGCGCCTGGGACCGCATCGTGCAGGACATGCAGTCCTGGTCCGCCGGCTTCACTGTGGGGATCTGATCGATGAGCAAGGCCACCACCGGTACGCCCCCCGAGCGGGCCGACGACCCGGACCTCGGCGCCGCCGGCTCCCAGCTCTCCACCGCCCCCAGGGAGGAACTGGCGAACCTGCCCGCCCTGGGCGTCATCGGCTGGGCCCGCTGGTTCTGGCGGCAGCTCACCTCCATGCGGGTCGCGCTGCTGCTCCTCCTGCTCCTCTCGCTCGGCGCCATCCCCGGCTCGCTGATCCCGCAGTCCGGCATCGACGAGACGAAGGTCGCCGACTTCCGCAAGGCGCACACCTTCCTCGCGCCGGTCTACGACAAGCTCGGCCTCTTCCACGTCTACAGCTCGGTGTGGTTCTCCTCGATCTACATCCTGCTGTTCGTCTCCCTCATCGGCTGCATCATCCCGCGCACCTGGCAGTTCATCGGCCAGCTGCGCGGCCGGCCGCCGGGCGCCCCCAAGCGCCTGACCCGGCTGCCCGCCTACACGACCTGGCGCACCGGGGCCGAGCCCGAGCAGGTCCGCGAGGCCGCCCTCGCCCTCCTGAAGAAGCGCCGCTTCCGCGCCTACCTCGCCGGTGACGCCGTCGCCGCCGAGAAGGGCTATCTGCGGGAGGTCGGCAACCTCGCCTTCCACATCGCGCTGATCGTGCTGCTGATCGCCTTCGCCTGGGGCCAGCTCTTCAAGTCCGAGGGCAACAAGCTGGTGGTGGAGGGCGACGGCGACGGCTTCTCCAACACCCTCATCTCCTACGACGACTTCAAGTCGGGCAACCTCTTCAGCAGCGACGACCTGGTGCCGTTCAGCTTCAAGCTGGACAAGTTCACCGGCACCTACGAGACCAGCGGCCCCAACCGCGGCACCCCGCGCACCTACCAGGCCGCCCTCACCTACAGCCAGGGCGCCTACGGCAAGGACAAGAAGGACCTCGTCAAGGTCAACGAGCCGCTGGAGATCGGCGACGCCAAGGTCTACCTCACGGCCCACGGCTACGCCCCCGTCATCACCGTGCGCGACGGCAAGGGCAACGTCGTCTACCGCGACGCCGTGCCCCTGCTCCCGCTCGACTCCAACGTCACCTCCACCGGTGTGGTCAAGGTCCTCGACGGCTACAAGAACGCCAAGGGCGTCAGCGAGCAGCTGGGCATCTCGGCCTTCTTCCTGCCGACCTACAGCAAGGGCAGCGAGACGGCCTCCACCTTCCCCGCGCTGCAGAACCCGGTGCTGAACCTGACGCCGTACCACGGCGACCTCGGCGTCAACTCCGGTATCCCGCAGAGCGTGTACCAGCTCGACAAGTCGCATGTGAAGGAGTTCAAGGACTCCAAGGGCGCCCAGCTCAGGGACAACCTGAGGCCCGGCCAGACCATGCAGCTCCCGAACGGCGCCGGCTCGATCACCTACGAGACCACCAAGCAGTGGGCGAACTTCCAGATCGTCCAGCAGCCCGGCACCTCCTGGGCGCTCGCCGGTTCCCTCACCGCGATCTTCGGCCTCGCCGCGTCCCTGTTCATCCAGCGCCGCCGCGTCTGGGTACGGGCCGTCAAGGGCGCCGACGGTGTGACCGTCGTCGAGATGGCCGGCCTCGGCCGCAGCGAGTCCGCCAAGGTGCCGGAGGAACTCGGCGACCTCGCCGGGATCCTCTACGACCAGGCGCCGGGCGCACCCGAGCCCGACGAGGACTCCCAGGACCACTCCGACGCCGAACCCGACGCCGGCTCACCGGACCAAGACGACACCACCACCCCCGACACCGAAGTCGTACCTGCCGAAGGGGCTGAGACGAAGTGACTCTCGCCGCCGGAACCGAGTTGGCCACGGCCACCAACGAACACCTCGCGAACATCAGCAACACGCTGATCTACTCCGCGATGGCCGTCTACACCCTGGCCTTCTTCGCGTACATCGCCGAATGGCTCTTCGGCAGCCGCAGCAGGGTCGGCCGCACGGCCGCCGCGCTCACCACGGAGGCGAAGGGGGCCAAGGGCAAGGCCCCCGCCGTCACCGTGAACAAGGCCGGCGGCACCGCCGTACTGGAGCGGCCCAAGGTCGTCGTACGGGCCTCGGCCGGTGCGCGGGACGTGCCCGACGGGCCCGGGGCGCACGGCGGGGACGAGCAGGGCGACCTCTACGGGCGTATCGCCATCTCGCTCACCGTGCTCGCCTTTCTCATCCACCTCGGTGGTGTGGTCGCCCGCGCGGCCTCGGTGGAGCGGGCGCCGTGGGGCAACATGTACGAGTTCAACATCACCTTCTCCACCGTCGCCGTCGGCGTGTACCTGACGCTGCTCGCGCTGAAGAAGAACATCCGCTGGCTCGGGCTGTTCCTGATCACCACGGTCCTCCTCGACCTCGGCATCGCCGTCACCGTCCTGTACACGGCCAGTGACCAGCTGGTTCCCGCCCTCCACTCGTACTGGCTCTACATCCACGTCTCCACCGCCATCCTGTGCGGAGCGGTCTTCTACGTGGGCGCCGTCGGCACGCTCCTCTACCTCTTCAAGGACTCCTACGAGACCAAGCTGGAGAACGGCGGCACCCCCGGCCGCTTCGCGACGTCCTTCCTGGAGCGGCTGCCCGCCTCCTCCTCCCTGGACAAGTTCTCCTACCGCATCAACGCGGCCGTCTTCCCGCTGTGGACGTTCACGATCATCGCGGGCGCCATCTGGGCCGAGTCGGCCTGGGGCCGCTACTGGGGCTGGGACCCCAAGGAGACCTGGGCGTTCATCACCTGGGTCGCCTACGCCTGCTACCTGCACGCCCGCGCCACCGCCGGCTGGAAGGGCCGCAAGGCCGCCTACCTGGCGCTGATCGCCTTCGGCTGCTGGCTGTTCAACTACTACGGCGTCAACATCTTCGTCAGCGGCAAGCACTCGTACGCGGGCGTCTGAGCCGCGGGTGGCCGACACTGGTGTCATGAGCGGTTCCATCGCCCAGGGCACCAGTCAGAGCCACGGGAACACGCACATGCTCCACTTCCTGGTGCGGGTCCCACGGCGCATGGAGGACGTCTGGCCGGCGGTGGCCACCCCCGAAGGGCTCGCCCGGTGGTTCACCGCCGCCGACGTCCTCGAACCCAGACTCGGCGGCGCGGTCACCCTGCGTGACCTGGGGAGCGGCCGGGTCACCGCATGGGACGTGGACCGGGTCGCCGAGTACACGCTGGACGACGGCGACCGGATCCGCTTCCACCTGGAGCGGGACGGCGAAGA
Organism: Streptomyces sp. NPDC001492; assembly: GCF_053597275.1. NCBI lineage: Bacteria > Bacillati > Actinomycetota > Actinomycetes > Kitasatosporales > Streptomycetaceae > Streptomyces > Streptomyces sp. NPDC001492. Next base: position 76,307 of record NZ_JBSFHW010000013.1, read on the forward strand.
GGGCACCGCCCTCCGCTTCACCCACGAGTACCGGGGAGACGAGGCGGCGGAGCCCGTCTGGCGGGCCCGCTTCGAGAAGCTGGTCAGCCGACCGTGATCGAGTCCAGCTTCTCCCGCAGATAGCGGTGCGAGTCGACCGGCTCGTACGCCACCCGCCCCACCGGAGCAGGCACGGACTCCACCAGCGTCCCCGGTGTGCACTCGCCGAAGTAGACGAGCGACATCAGCTCCTCGGCGGGCGCGTCCGCGGGCGGCGGCAGCACCCGGTGCCGCCCCGACCGCCACCTGTCACCGGTCCAACGGGCCATCAGATCCCCGATGTTGATGGTGAAGGCCTCCGGGTCGAAGGGCGCGTCCTCCCAGCCGCCCTCGTCCGTGTACACCTGCAGCCCGCCCTTGCCCGCCTGCCGGTCGAGGATCGTGACCGTCCCGAAGTCGGTGTGCGGCCCGATGCGGAACTGACCCGGCTGCGGCTCCCCGATCACCTCGGTGCCCGGGTACCAGTTGATGTTGAAGCCGTATGTCGGATGGTCCATGTGCCGGGAGAAGAAGTCCGGTTCCAGGCCCAGCGCCTCGCCGAGCAGGGACAGGAGCTGCTTCTCCAGCTCGCCCATGCGCTCCAGGTACTCCTCGCACAACGCCCTGAGCTCCGGCACTTCCCGCGGCCACACATTGGGCGCGTACCACTCCGCGTTGACGACCGGGTCCTCGAAGGGCTCGTGTGTCGCGAAGGTCAGCGACTCCTTCAGGTCCGGCGGGGTCTGCGTGCCCTCCGAGTAGCCGTTGGCCTCGGCGCCCGGGCCGAGCCAGCCGCGGCCGCCGACCTTCGCCGCGTACGGCTCCTTGACGCCGGCGGGCAGCCGGAAGAACGCCCGAGCCGCCTCCCGGATCGCGGACCGCAGCGCCGGATCCACACCGTGCCCGGTGACCAGCAGGAAGCCGGCGGTCTGCAGGGCCTCGTCGACGGTGCGGGCGATGGCGGCACGGGCGTCCTCGTCGCCGTCGAGCCACGGCCGCAGATCGATGGTCGGAATACGCGGGTCACTCACCGATGTCCTCATTCCACAGTGCCGGATGGTTCTTGATGAAGTCGCGCATCATCCCGATGCACTCGGGGTCGTCCAGCAGCACGATCCGCACGCCGTGCTCCGCCAGCCAGTCGTGCCCGCCGTGGAAGGTGGCCGCCTCGCCGACCACCACCCGGGAGATGCCGAACTGGCGGACCAGACCGGAGCAGTACCAGCACGGCGACAGGGTCGTGACCATCGTCGTACCGCGATACGAGCGCTGCCGTCCCGCATTGCGGAAGGCTGCCGTCTCCGCGTGCATCGAGGGGTCGTCGTCCTGGACGCGCCGGTTGTGGCCGCGCCCCAGCAGGGTGCCGTCGGCGCCGTAGAGCGCGGCGCCGATCGGGATGCCGCCCTCCGCGAGCCCGGCGCGCGCCTCCGCGACGGCGGTGGCGAGCCAGGCCCGTGCCGTCGCCCGGTCCATGGGGTCCTCAAGGTCCATGTCCTCACTCTGCTGTGGCCGAAACACGAGGGCAACGTGCGGAAAGTACTCTCCGGGCATCCCGCCGCCGGACGAACTGTCCACGCGCCGTCCCTGGAGGTGCCCGTGGCCGCACTCACCCTCCGCGAAGTCCTGGACCTCGATCCCGTCCGAGCCTCCGAGCCCGCCCTCCTCGCCGGCGAGAACGCCCTGGACCGCCCGGTCCGCTGGGTGCACTCGAGCGAGGTGTACGAGGGCGCCAACTTCCTCGACGGCGGAGAACTGCTGCTCACGAATGGTTTCGGCCTGATGGACGCCGACGAGGAGGTCCGCCGCCGGTACGTCCGCGAGCTGGCCGCGCGGGGCGCCGCCGGGCTGGCTGTGGAGGTGGGCCGCTCACTGCCGCAGATGCCCGCCGAGGTCGTCGACGAGGCCCGCCGCCTCGGCCTGCCCCTGCTGGCCCTGCACCGGGTCGTGCCCTTCGTACGCATCACGGAGGCGGCGAACCGCGCGATCGTGGCCCGGGGGCTGTCCGGGCGGTCGGTGGTGCGTCCCTGGGGCGACGACCACGCGGCGGCCCTGCTCGCCGACCTGGCCGACCGCGCGGCCCTCAACCAGCCGGAGGTCGAGGCACGGTCCGCGCTCGCCGGGTTCCACCCCGGGCCGGGGGCCCGGCTCATCGGGGTGTCGGTGCACGGCACGCGCGAGGTGGCCGCCGTGGACCGGGCGGCACGGCTGCTGGGCGGGGCGAGGGCACTTCGGGCGCCGTTTCCGGGCGATGTGCTGGCGCTGCTCGCGCTGCCCGGCGACGGCGGTGGCTTCGGTTCCGGTGACCCGGTCCGTGCCGTCCAGGAGGCCTTTCGTACGGCGGCGGACGCGGGCCTCACCGTCGCCGTCGGGCACGCCGTCGACGCGGGCAGCGGCTGGCTGCGCTGGAGCGACACGCTGCGGGCGGCGCGTACGACCCTGGAGCTGGCGCTGACCGTGCCGGCCGCCGAACCGCCCGCCCCCGAGGGCCCGTTGGTCACCTCCGCCCGCGCGCTCGCCCTGGAGCGGGAGCTGACCCGCGGCGGCATCGACACCAACCGCGACCGTCTCGACCGGCTGGTCCAGCACACCCTGGGCCCGCTGCTGGCCTGGGAGGCGGCCCACCCCAGCGACCTGGTCCGCACCCTGGAGGTCCATCTGCGCCACGGCTGCTCCCCGACCCGCACCGCGGCTCTGATGCACATCGGCCGCCAGTCGCTCTACCAGCGCCTGGAGCGGATCGAGTCCCTGCTGGGGCTGGAGATCGACGATCCGGAGCTGTTGGGGGAGTTGCTGGCGGCGACATGTGCGCATCGGGTCGTCCGGGGGACGGCGGCGCCCTCGGTCCGCGGACTGCGAACGGTTGCCTGAGCTCAGCGCAGGGTGACCTGGCTCGGTCCGTTGTACGGGGCCGAGCAGAGCACTGTTCTCGGAGTCCGCAGGGTGTCGTCCTCCGTGAACAGCGCGCGGGCTTCGTCGAAGGGGACCTCGTCGCCCGCTACCTGGGCTGCGCGGTCGTAGAGCTCGCGGGCCGCTTCGGACAGGGGGGTGCCGGGCTTCCCCTCGTCCATTCCCCACTCGTCCCACAGCAGCGTCTCCACCTTGTTCAGGGCCGCGAGGTCGAGCCGGATGTTGCCGGCCACGAACCGCTCGCCCCAGAGCGGCCCTTCCTCCGGTGGATGCAGCCCGAAGGTCCTCGGGTCCGCCGCGCCCTCACGGATGGCGCGCCACGCCCTGCCCGCGACCAGGAAGCGGTCGCGCGGGACGTCCATCGGGTCGAAGTCCACGTTCCAGTGGGCGGTGACACCGGGGTCGGCGAGCTGGGCGTCCGCGAACAGCCAGCCCCGCTCCTCGTCCCAGTACTCGGTGACCACGTGGTCGCAGTGGAAGCCGTCGGAGCCGAAGTAGTCGGCGAAGCCTGACCGGATGCGCGCCGGGATGCCCGCCTGCCGCAGGAACGAGCAGTGCAGCAGCGAGAAGTCCCGGCAGGTGCCGACGAAACGGTCGCCGACCTCGCGCCGCACCTTCAGCGGGGCGTCGTTCCGGGCCACGAGGATCCGCAGGATGTCGTCGATGTAGCGGGTCTCGGCGTCGTGGTGCAGGCGGTCGTCCGGATGGGTGTGGTCGAAGAGGGCGCCCTCCACGCGGTGGACGATCAAGTCGCGTGCGATACGGGCGAGTCGGGTGGGGTCGCGCGGTAAGCCGGCGTAGTGGCCGACGAGTTCGCCGGGGTCGGAGAAGGTGCTGTGCGTGGCGTAGAAGGCAAGTGGCACGGCCGGCCTCCCGGTTGTCCGGAGTCATCGGGTCACCGATCGCATGTTCGAATGCGGATCGGTGCGGCTCACCGTGTCAAAATTCGCCGGCCCATGTCCAGCCCGCGCCGCCTCAGCCGGTCACCCGCAGCAACAGCTTCCCGGTGCTGGTCCGCGTCCCCATCAGCCGGTGCGCCTCCGCCGCCTCCTCCAGCCCGAACTCGGCGGTGACCGGCAGCGACACCGTGCCGTCCACCGCCTTCGCGAAGGCCCGCTCGGCGAGGGAGCGCAGCTCGCCGGGGGCCGTCTGCGCCAGCGTCAGGATCGAGAAGCCGCCGACCGACACCCCGGCGGGGTAGAGCTCCGGCTGGCCCACCGTCCACGCCGGCGCCGAGCTCGCGTTGCCGAAGGAGACCAGGCGCCCGAAGACCGCGAGCGAGGCCAGGCTGCCCCGGAGCGTCTCGCCGCCGACCGGATCGAACGCCAGGTCGACGCCCCGGCCGCCGGTCGCCTTCCGCACCGCCTCGGTGAACTCGCCGACGAACACCTCGTCGTAGCCGTACTCGCGTGCGTACGCCGCCTTGGCCGCGCCCGACACCACCCCGTACACGGCCCCCGCGCCGGCCGCCTTCGCCAGCTGCCCCACCACCGTGCCGACGCCGCCCGCCGCACCCTGTACGAGCACCGTCTCGCCGGGCTGCAGCCGGCCCACCGCGTGGACGAGCGCGTACGCCGTCGGCAGCACGGTCGGCAGGGTCGCCGCCGTGCGCAGGTCGACGCCGGCCGGGACCGGGAAGACGGTCGCGGTGTTCGCCAGCGCCACGTCCGCGTAGGCGCCGCCCTCCGTCAGCGCGGTCACCTCCTGGCCGACGGACAGGCCCGTGACCCCCTCGCCGAGCGCTCGGATGCGCCCCGACGCCTCGAGCCCCGGGACGAAGGGCAGCCGCGGCACCCGGTAGCCCTCGCCGCGCGCCTTGAGGTCGGCGAAGTTCACCCCGGTGTACGCCACGTCGAGGCTCACCTGGCCCGGACCGGGCTCGGGGACCTCCGCCTCCACGACCTTCAGGACCTCGGGTCCGCCGTACTCCTGGAACTCCACCGCACGCATCCCGCACCACCCATTTCTGTTCGGCCGGCGACTGTTCGGTCGACGACTGTTCAATGAAAAGCGAACAGTCGCGAGTGTATGATTTTCATCGAACACTCTGCAAGAGTGAACCTCGGCAGGACCTGGACCTCGGCAAGACGTGAAGGGAGACCCGCGTGGCGCAGCGCACCAGTCATCGGGCCGCCCCCGAGCACACCCACCCCGACGACGTCTCCGTCCCGACCGCGCTCGCCGCGCTCGCCGACCCCGTACGCATCAGCCTCGTAAGAGAGCTGGCGGGCTCGGCGGAGTGGTCGCGCAGCTGCGGCAGCTTCGACGTGCCGGTCGGCAAGGCGGCGCTCAGCCATCACTTCGCGGTGCTGCGGGGCGCGGGCCTGGTCGAGCAGCGGGACGAGGGGCCCCGGCGGGTCAACCGGCTGCGGCGGGCGGAGTTCGAGGCCCGCTTCCCGGGTCTGCTGGACCTCGTCCTGCGGGAGGAACCGACGCTCTGAACCTCTTCGCCCCCTCCGGCGTCACAGTGCTGACGGCAACACGGGGGAATGGAGGGGGACATGCGCAGCAACCGCACCTGGATCGCATCGGCCGGAGCGAGCGTCGCGCTGGTGGTGGCCACGGGCCTGTACGTCCAGGCCATGGGGGCCGGCCACACCGACGGGGGCCTGAGGTCGGATCCCGTTCGGGTCGAGTCGGCGGCCACGGACCGGACGTGCGTCGGCACCCGCCCCGTCGACAGCCTCCCCGACCGCGACGACGGCACTCCGCTGACGCGCGTGGTCATACACGTCGACGACCTGGCCCGGAAGAAGTACTCCGACGTCTACACGGGTCTTTCCGTTGACGAGGACCACCAGGTCACCGATGTCTGGCGCATACCTTCCGCCGCGTTCGACGACGAGGTCTGCGGGGTGGCCGTCCGGGGTGTGACCGTGCGGCTGCACGACACCGACGTCAGCAGAAGGACACTCGACGCCCTCTCCGACCGGATCGGCGACGACATGCGCCGCTGGGACGGAACCTTCGAGATGCGCGAAGTGGCCGCGGACGAACGGGGCTTCGTCCTCATCGGGGTCGACGACCCCGACAAGGCGGAACCGATCCTCAAGGAGGCCTACGGGGAGAAAAACAGCAGGTACATCAGGGTCGAGTACGCGGATCAGGCAGAACCGCTGGACGCGGAGTAAGCCTTCGCCCGGCGCAGCACCGCATACAACCCCGCGCTCACCACGAAACCGACCACCGGCGTGATGTCGCCGAAGGACGGCCAGTGCTTCGGGACGTAACCGACGAAGTCCTCCTGGTTGGAAAAGAGCGGGACGGACACCGCGACGCCGATCAACAGGGCCGCGATACCGGGCCAGTTGGTGAAGAAACGGTCGGTCAGCCGGGCCGACAGCTCCTCGTCCGTGGCCGTGCGGGACTGGAGCCACCGCTCCACCAGGACGACCCCGAGCCAAGGGGCCACCCAGTACGCGATCACCAGCAGGAACGCCTCGTACGCCGACCCCGCGTCGTCGAGCGAGGCCCACGCCGCCGCCGTACCGGCCACACCGGACACCACGACCAGCACGCTGCGGCTCAGCCACGTCGGGAGCTTCAGGCCGAAGGAGGTGATGGAGATCGCGCCCGAGTAGATGTTGAGGGCGTTGGCGGAGATGGCGCCGAGGATGATGGCGAGGAGCACCAGGTCGCCCAGCCAGCCCGGGAGATGACCGGTGAAGGCCGCCGTCGGGGTGGCGTCCTTCGGCGCCACGATCGTCGCCGAGGCCGCGCCGATGATCGCCACGAGGGCGACGGACACGAACAGGCCGACCGCCGGGTAGACGATCGTCTTCACCTTGTTCGCGGTGCGCGGCAGATAGCGCGAGTAGTCCGTGGCGTACGGGTTCCAGCCGGCCGCGTAGCCCCAGGCCGCGCTGAACGCGAGCAGGAACCCGCCGATGCCGCCGCCCGTGCCGCCTCCGCCGAGGTTCGCGTCCTTGAAGGTCCACACGCCCGCGAGAAGGAAGATCACGGCGAGCGCGGGGAACGCGTACTTCTCGAAGGTGTGCACGAAGTTGTGGCCGATGAAGCCGATCACGATCTCGACCACGACCACGACCAGCAGGGAAGGCAGCGGACGCAGCCCGGTCAGCGTGTTCAGGGCGAAGGCCGCGCTCACGCTGTTCACCGCGAACCAGCCCACGCCCGCGATCAGGCCGTTGGCCGCGGACGGCAGGATGTTGCCGAAGTAGCCGAAGGAGAACCGGCCGATCACCATCTGCGGGACGCCGAAGCGCGGGCCGTCCAGGGAGAGGAAGCCCTGGGTGATCGCGCCGACGGCGGTGCCGAGGACGATGGCCGCGGTCGCCTCCCAGAAACTCAGACCGAAGAACAGCACCGAGATCACACCGATGAAGACGGTCGCGAACTCGATGTTGGGGGAGGCCCAGGTCCACAGCAACTGCAGCGGCGTGCCATGGCGTTCGGCGTCCGGGATGGGCTCGGAGCCCGCCGTCTCGACGGCGATGACCTTGTCACCGTATGCGGGGGCGAGGGTGCCGGAGGAGTCGGCGGGAGCAGTCGTCATGCGAGGTAAGTGTCCGGTTCCGACCGGTCCGGGCACAGGGGCGCATTGTCCGCTTCGGGGGGCCCGACGGCGTACAACCTGTAGGCATCGGCGCCGCCGATGACCCCATCGGCAGGACGCCCCACTGGCGCGTGGACCGGCACCGCCGCCCGCTCGTAGCGTCCAGGACATGAACACGCAGAGCACATCCGCAGAGAGCAGGGGCATCGCCCAGTTGATGACCGCGATGGTGCTGTCCGGCACCCTCGGCGTCTTCGTCGTCGAGTCGGGCGCCTCGCCCTTCGACGTCGTCTTCTTCCGGGTCGTCTTCGGAGCCCTCGCGCTCGGCTCCTACGTCCTCGCCCGCGGCTGGCTCCGCGATCACGGCTTCACCCCGCGCACACTCGGACTCGCCGTCCTGGGCGGCGTGTTCATCGTCTTCAACTGGGTCTTCCTCTTCGAGTCGTACGAGAACACCTCGATCTCGGTCGCCACGGTCGTCTACCACACCCAGCCCTTCTACGTGGTCCTGCTCGGCGCCCTCCTCTTCCGCGAGCGCCTCACCGCCGCCAAGGTCGGCTGGATCGCGCTGGCCTTCGTGGGCCTGATCCTGGTCTCGGGCGTCACACCGGCCGACTTCACCAGCGGCGGCACCTATCTGACGGGCGTGGGCCAGGCACTCCTCGCCGCGCTCCTGTACGGACTGTCCACCCTGGTCACCAAGCGCATCACCGGCGTCCGCCCGCACCTCATCGCGCTGGTCCAGGTCGTCGTCGGCATCCCGCTGCTGCTTCCCTTCGCCGACTTCGGCGCGATGGCCGGCACCGGCTGGGACTGGGGCTGGCTGGTCGGCCTCGGCTTCATCCACACCGGCGTGATGTACGTCCTGATGTACGCCGCCTACGCCAAGCTGCCGACCTCGAAGATCGCCGTCCTCGCCTTCGTCTACCCGGCGGTCGCGATGGTCATGGACTGGGCGGTGTACGGCCACCACATCGGCCTCGTCCAGGCGCTGGGCGTCCCGCTGATCGTGCTGGCCAGCCTGAAGGTCACGCTTGCTCGGCCACCAGCTTCCGCGCCTGATCGAGAAACAGCCGTACGTGCGCCGGAAGCCGCTTCCCGGCCCGCCACGCCAGTTGCGTCCGAAGCGTGAACGGCGGCTGCCACGGCAGCCGTACCAAAGACCCTTCGGCGAGTTCGGCGGCGACCGTCACCTCGGGCAGCAACGAGACCCCGAGGCCGGCCGCCGCCGCGCGTTTGGTGGCCTCGATCGTGCCGAACTCCATGAAGTCGGCCGGCTCACCGGACGATTCGAGCTCCCGCTCGAACAAGTCCCGGTAGGCGCAGCCCGGCTCGGTCGCGAGAAGGGACTGCCGTACGAGAGCGGCGGTGTTGAACTCCCGCCCGGCGAGGGCGTGTCGGGGCGCGGCGACCAGCGCCAGCGGCTCCTCGCACAGCACCACGCTCTCCAGCCCCGGGTGCTCGGTCGCCTCCTCCATCAGGAAGCCGAGATCGTACGTGCCCTGCCGCAGCGCCTGCCGGGTCTCGTCGCCGATGGTGGTGCGCAGGGAGAGCCGCACCTTGGGGTAGCGGTGGTGGAAGAACTCAAGCAGCGGCGGCAGCCGGTACGAGGTCAGCGACTCCATCGTCCCGACCACCAGCGAACCGGCGGGCTCCTCGGTACCGGTGACCGCGGCCCGCGCCTCCTCGTTCAGCTCGATGATCTGCCGGGCGTAGGGGAGCAGCCGCTCACCCGCCTCCGTGAGCCGGATACGGCTGCCGAGCCGGTCGAACAACTCGACGCCCAGGGACGACTCCAGGGCCCGTACCTGGCTGGTCACGCTGGACTGCGCGTACTTCAGCTCGGCCGCGGCCTGTGTGAAGCTCAGCACGGTCGCGACCTTCTCGAAGGTGACGAGCAGCCGCAGCTCCATCAGTCCGCCTGGGGGTCCTCGCCGCGCTCCCGCCGACGCAGCTCCTCCTCGCGGCGCCGCAGATCGGCCTCCCAGTCCTTGAGGAGGGCCTCGTCCTTTTTGTTCTCTTCCTTGAGGGACTTCAGGAACTCGGGGTTGTCGTCGGGTGCGACGAACTCCGTGCGGTGGTTGCGGTGCCACTCGGAGGGCGTGGACCCGCCGGCCGGGACGGGCCCGCGGTACTTGCCCGCGACCAGCCAGGCGATCGGCCCGACCAGCACCTCCCCGAACAGCAGGATGATGATGACCCACACCACCTTGGGCAGCCCGCGCACCTGCTCCTCAGGGGTGTTCAGACAGTCGATGAAGGCATAGATCCACAGCGCCAGGACCAGCAGGAACGGCAGATACCGGAACATGGTGTGCGATCCCCCAAAGACGGTGACGGGGCGCTGTCGGGCCCCGGTGACGGGGTCAGGGTAGCGGGTGGCCGCAACTCCTCTCCCGTCCGCCGGTCAGTGGTGGGGCGAGCGCATCACCTGCCGGATCCGGTCGGTGTCGGTGTGCTGGTGGGGCCGGCGGCCGAGCGCCCGGACACCGGCCGCGGCGGCCACCGTGACGACGAGGACGACCATGACCGTCATCGCGGACCCGCCAGCGCCCGGAACGCCTCCCACCGCACCCGCGGCCGGGGCAGGCCACGCCGTTCCAGATAGCGTGCGGTGGCCCGCTTGGTCTGCCGCAGCACCCGTACCGCGTCGGTGGGGCGTCCGGAGCCCATCGGCTCCACCACCCGGCCGGGCACCAGCAGCCAGCCGTCGCCGGCCCGGCGCAGCTCTCCGCGCACGAGCGTGTTCTGCATGTGGTTGAGCCGCTCGTCGTGCCGGTGCACCAGCAGGGAGGCGGGGCCGGCCGTCACGGCGCAGTCGGCGGGCACCGTCAGCGCGAAGCCCGCGTCCGTCGCCACCGGCCGGGTCCGGGCGAGCACGGGCGCCCCCGTCTTGTCGCAGGCCGCCAGCACCGCGCTCGGGTAGCGGGCGAGCTGCGCGGCCCCGAGCAAAGGCGCGGCGGCCTCGGGCCCGGTGGCCGGTCCCTCCGCGAGCAGGGACGCCAGCGGAGGGCGTACGACGACCTGTTCCGGGGTGACGGTGATGAGCAGGCGCAGGTAGTACCACTCCATCAGCCGCCTGAAGCCGGGGGCGAGGTAGGACCGGCTGTGCGGCTGCCGCTCGAAGAGCATCCGCCAGTACTCCTCGGCGCCTTCCGGTCCCGTCATGATGTCGTCCGGGCACACGGCAAGACCGCCGACGAAGATCTGCGGGGCCTCCGCGAGGCCGCTGCCGGTGGGGTCGGACCAGAGCAGGGCCACGCGCCCGTCCCGGCGCACGTTCAGTGCCTTCTGCGCGAACGCCAGGGACGTGGTCAGCAGCAGCGTCCCGTCGTCCTTGCGCCGGACCGCGGCGGGCCAGGCCACCGGGGCGCCGTCGCGGCCGAGCGTGACGAACTCGCAGGTCCGGTAGGCGTCCAGGGTGTCGAGGGGCGCGGAGTCGAGCACGGTCACCGGCCCGTCTCCCCGTCCAGCGGGCCGCGCAGGGCACGGCAGGACGCGGCGTACTTCCGCCGGCCGACGAGCCGCCACATCAGGCGGCCGAGGAGCGGGGCCCGGCCGAGGAAGTAGGCGCGCTCCTCGGGCGTCGCGTCCTCCAGGATCGCGCCCACGGCCAGCAGCACCTTGTCCTTGGGCAGCCCCTCAAGACCGCGCCGGCCCACCAGCTCCCATTCGGCGACGCTCAGATGCTCGGCGACCAGCGGCAGCACCAGCAGCTCCTCGTCGTCGAGATGCTCCAGGAGCACCGTGTGGTGCTCGGTCAGCGCCAGGGCCAGTTCCTCCCGGGCGATGGGGCTCGCCTCCCGCAGCCATGCGGGCAGCCACTCGGCCACCACCGCGAGGGTCCGGTCGATGCGCCGGTGCTGTTCCTCCATCCGCTCGACGAACCCGCCGTCCGCGCCCCGCGCGTGCAGCAGGGGCCAGATCAGCTCGTCCTCGAGGGCGTGGTGATGGTGCAGCCCCATGACGTAGTCGTCCAGGTGGGCCGCGACCTGGGCCGCGCGGGCCGTGCCGCCGTCCGGCACGGCCCGTACCAGCCGGGGAGCCAGCGCCGACTCGCGCCGGAAGACCCGGTGGACGACGACCATCTCGTGTGTGTAGGGCCGTTGGCCCGGGGGTGCGGGAAACGCGGGACTGCGGGACACGCCTGCCTGCTCCAGGGATGAGGTACCGATCAGGAACGCCCACCGTCGCGCGGCCGTCTTGGCGCCCACTTGGCATCGCACTTGGTGCGCCGCCGACCAGGGCGTTTAGCGAACCGTTAACGCTCCGCGACCAGCGCTCGGGTAGATTCGCGCGGCGTGCTGCGCATACGAGTCCTGGGCTCCCTGGGCGCCGAGGCCGGCGGGCAGCCGGTCGAACTGGGCGCCCCCCGGCAGCGGGCCGTACTCGCGCTGCTGGTCGCGGCCGGCGGGCGGGTGGTGCCCGTCGACCGCATGATCGACGAGCTGTGGCGCGGGGTGCCCCCGGCCAGGGCCACCGTGTCCCTGCACACCTACGTGTCCCATCTGCGTCGCCTGCTGGAGCCGGAGCGGCTCCCGCGCGCCCCCGCGTCCGTGCTGGTCACCTCCCCGCCGGGCTATGCCCTGCGGCTGCCCGCCGAGGCGGTGGACGCCTGGTGGTTCGAGACCCTGGTCTCCCGGGCCCGCAGCGCTCCGCCCGACCGGGCGAGGGAGCTGCTGTCCGAGGCGCTCGGCTGGTGGCGGGGTCCCGCGTTCCTGGAGCACGCGAGTGAACCGTGGGCGGAGTCCGAGGTGGCCCGGCTGACCGAACTGTGCGCCCAGGCCCGCGAACTCGCCGTCGCGGCCGACCTGCGCACCGGGCGCCCGGCCGAAGCGGTGCCGGCGGCCGAAGTCCTCGTACGGCAGAGCCCGTTGCGGGAGGAGGGCTGGCGGCTGCTCGCCCTCGCCCAGTGGGCCTGCGGACGTCAGGGAGACGCCCTGGCGTCCCTGCGCCGGGCCGCCGCCGTGCTGCGGGAGGAACTCGGCTGTGATCCCGGGCCGGCCCTGGCCGAACTGGAACACGCCGTCCTCAACCGGCGGCTGGACGTGCTGCGCGCGGCTGTACCGCTCGCCCCGCTGGAAACCGCTGCCGCCGCCGCACCCGAGGACGAGGGCGGCCTCTTCGTCGGCAGGGAGGCCGAGCTGGGCGCCGCAGCCGCGGCCGCGCGGGCCGCCCGGCGTACGGGCGGTGTCGTCCTGGTCACCGGGGAGGCCGGAGCGGGGAAGTCGGCGCTGCTCGAACGGTTCGCGGGACGGCTGCGGGCGGCGGGGTGGACGGTGGTGATCGGCCGCTGCCCCGAGTACGAGGGCGCGCCGCCCGCCTGGGCCTGGGTGGAGGCGCTCGGCGCCCTTGCCGGTGTCGTGCCGCCGGCCCGCCCCGAGGAGCTGACCGCCCTGCTGCACGAGCCTCAGACGGTGGCCGCCATGACGCGTGACGAGGCCGCCGCGGGCCGCTTCCGTACCCACCTGGCCCTCGCCGCCTGGCTGCGGGACGCGGCCGCCGGACAGCCCCTCGCCGTCGTCCTGGAGGATCTGCACCGCGGCGACGGCGAGACCCTGGCCCTCCTGGAGACGGCCGCGCAGATCACCGGCGTACCCCTGCTGATCGTGGCCGGCTACCGGCCGGCGGAGGTCGGCGATGACCTGGTCAAGACCCTTGGCCGGCTCGCCCTGCGGGCCCCGCGGCGCATCGCGCTCGGTGGCCTGTCGACCCGGGACGTCGCGACCGTGGTCACCGCCGTCTGCGGCGAAGGGGTCGACGACACCACGGTGACCGCGCTCGCCGAACGCACCGGCGGCAACCCCTTCTACGTCCTGGAGAGCGCCCGCCTGCTGGTCGGCGAGGGCGCTCTGGTGGCCGTGTCGGAGGTACCCCAGGGGGTACGGGACGTGCTGCGCAGGCGGCTGGCCCTGCTGCCGGCCGAGGCCCGCTCGGCGCTGCAGCTCGCGGCCGTCGCGGGGCCGGAGGCCGAGGTCGCCCTCCTCGTCGACGCGGCCGACGCCGACGAGGACACCGTGCTGGCGGGACTCGACGCCGCGGTGAGAGCGGATCTGCTGACCGAGCCCGCTCTGGGCCGGGTCCGTTTCGTGCACGCATTGGTCCGCGACACCGTCTACACCGACCTGTCCGGGGTCCGGCGGGCCCGTCTGCACGACCGCATCGCGCAGGGCCTGCGCCGCCACCGCCCGCACGACCTCGCGGCCCTCGCCTTCCACTTCGCCCGCACGGGCCGGACCGCGAACGCGCCCCTGGCCGTCGACTACGCGCTGCGGGCGGCCGAACTGGCCGAGCGGCGGTACGCGCACGACGTGGCCGTCGAGCTGATCGAGCACGCCCTGGAGGCGCACCGGGCGGCCGGGGCCGACCCCGACGCCGACCCGGACGAGACGGTGGCTCTCCACGTACGGCTGCTGGCGGCACAGTTGCGGGCCGGGTCCACCGACGCCGCCCGGCACACCCGGCAGCGGGCGGTCGACCTCGCGGTGCGGGCCGGCCGGGACGACCTGGTCGCCGCGGTCTACGGCGCCTGGACCGAGCCCTCGCCCTGGCGCTCCCGGCTGGAGGGGCTCTTCGACCGCACCGCCCTGGCCCGGCTGGAACGGCTCGCCGACGACCCCGCGCTCGACGGCGCGACCCGCGCCCGGGTCCTTCAGGTCCTCGTCGACGCCGTGGCCGCCGAGGAGGCACCGCGGGCCCTGCGGGCGGCGCACGCGCAACTGGCGCTGGCCCGGGCCGAGGCCGAACCGCGCCTGCTGGCCTCGGCGCTGATGACATCCGCCAAGCTGCTGCCGCACGAGGCACAGGGCGCGCTGCGCACGCCGCTCGTCGCGGAACTGCGGCAGTTGGCCGAGGCACACGACTTGCCGGCCTACCGCTGGGTCTGCGAGCACCTCGACGGCATGACCGCCGCGACCCGCAACGACCCCGACGGGCTGCGCCGGCACAACACCGAAGCCCTGGAACTGGCCCGCCGCTACCGCATGCTGTGGGCGCAGGGCATCGCCGCCGCGACCTCGGCCATGCTGGCCACGGTCACCGGCCGCTTCGACGAGGCGGAGGCCCGCTACGCCGAGGCCGACGGCCTGCTGCGGCGCGTGGGCGCCCACCACGCCACCGGCCCCCGCACGCTGGGTCTGATCACCATCCGTCTCGCCCAGGGCCGGGCGGCCGACATCGAGGGGGTCGTCCGCGACCTGTACGCGGAGATCGGCGCCCCGGTCGCGGTGGCGCACGCCCTGGTCCTGGCCCGGCGGGGACGGCTGGACGAGGCGGCCGCGGTGTCGATCGCGCCGCGACCGGTGACGGACCACCTCTACGGCCTGGAGCTGGACTACCGCTCGGAACTCGCGGTCCTGCTCGGCGACACGGAGACGGCCGCCATGCTGCTCGGGCATCTGCTGCCGATCCGCGACCAGTTCGCCGGTACGGCCGGCGCCGCCTACGCCACCCGGCCCCTCGCCCACGGCCTCGCGGACCTGTACCGGCTCCTCGGCGAGGACGGGGCCGCGGCCGAGAACTACGCGCTGGCCGAACGCGTCGCGTCCGCCTGGGACTCGCCGCACCGCCTCGCCGAGGCACGCCGCGCGGCCGCCCGGCTGACCGCCGAGCGGGAGCGCCGGCGAACCGCCTGAGGGCGGGGCGGGCATCGGCGGCCCGAGGGGCTCGGCGATACTGGGACGCATGGCTTACGACGATCTTCGCTCCCTGCTCAGGGCCCTGGAACGCGAGGGTGACCTCAAGCGCATCAAGGCCGAGGTGGACCCGTATCTGGAGGTCGGGGAGATCGTCGACCGGGTGCAGAAGGCGGGGGGCCCGGCGCTGCTCTTCGAGAACGTGAAGGGCTCCGCCATGCCCCTCGCGATGAACGTCTTCGGCACCGACCGGCGCCTGCTGAAGGCCCTCGGCCTGAAGTCGTACGGCGAGATCAGCGAGAAGATCGGCGGACTGCTCCGCCCCGAACTGCCGCACGGCTTCGTCGGCGTCCGCGAGGCCTTCGGGAAGCTCGGCGCGATGACGCACGTCCCGCCGAAGAAGGTGAAGGAAGCCCCCGTCCAGGAGGTCGTCCTCACCGGCGACGACGTGGACCTGGACCAGCTGCCCGCCCTCTTCACCTGGCCGCAGGACGGCGGTTCCTTCTTCAACCTGGGGCTCACCCACACCAAGGACCCGGAGAGCGGCATCCGGAACCTGGGCCTGTACCGGCTGCAGCGCCACGACAGGCGCACCATCGGCATGCACTGGCAGATCCACAAGGACAGCCGCAACCACTACCAGGTCGCGGCGCGGCGCGGCGAACGGCTGCCGGTGGCAATCGCCTTCGGCTGCCCGCCCGCGGTCACCTACGCCTCCACCGCGCCGCTGCCCGGCGACATCGACGAGTACCTCTTCGCCGGGTTCATCGCCGGGAAGCGGATCGAGATGGTCGACTGCAAGACCGTGCCGCTGCAGGTGCCGGCCCAGGCGGAGGTCGTCATCGAGGGCTGGCTGGAGCCCGGCGAGATGCTCCCCGAGGGGCCCTTCGGCGACCACACCGGGTTCTACACCCCGCAGGAGCCCTTCCCCGCCCTGAAGATCGACTGCGTGACCATGCGGAAGCGCCCGCTGCTTCAGTCGATCGTCGTAGGCCGGCCTCCGACGGAGGACGGACCGCTGGGTCGTGCGACGGAGCGCTTCTTCCTGCCCCTGCTGAAGATCATCGTGCCGGACATCGTGGACTACCACCTGCCGGAGGCGGGCGGCTTCCACAACTGTGCGATCGTCTCGATCGACAAGAAGTACCCCAAGCACGCCCAGAAGGTGATGCACGCGATCTGGGGGGCACACATGATGTCCCTGACGAAGCTGATCGTGGTCGTGGACTCCGACTGCGACGTCCACGACCTCCACGAGGTCGCGTGGCGCGCGCTCGGCAACACGGACTACGCCCGTGACCTCAGCGTCGTCGAAGGTCCCGTCGACCACCTCGACCACGCCTCCTACCAGCAGTTCTGGGGCGGCAAGGCAGGCATCGACGCGACCAAGAAGTGGCCCGAGGAGGGCTACACGCGCGACGGCGGCTGGCCCGACATGGTCCTGTCCGACCCGGAGACGGCGGCGAAGGTCGACCGCCGCTGGAAGGAGTACGGCCTGTGAGCAGCGCCTCCGCCGCGATCCCGCAGCCAGGACGCACCAAGGCGTTCCTCCGCCTGGTGATGATCGAGCACTCGGTCTTCGCCCTGCCCTTCGCCTACATCGCCGCGCTGACCGCGATGTTCCAGTGGGACAAGAACATCCACTGGGGGCGGCTGCTCCTGGTCACCGTCTGCATGGTGGGCCTGCGCACCTTCGCGATGGCGGTCAACCGGATCATCGACCGCGAGATCGACGCCCGGAATCCGCGCACGGCCCAGCGGGAGCTGGTCACCGGCGCGATGTCGGTGAAGCACGCCTGGACCGGCGCGCTGATCGCGGTCGTCGTCTTCCTCGGCTCGGCGGCCCTGCTCAACCCGCTCTGCTTCGCCCTGGCCCCCATCGCGGTGATCCCGATGGTGGTCTACCCGTACGGCAAGCGGTTCACGAACTTCCCCCAGGCCATCCTCGGTCTCGCCCAGGCGATGGGCCCGGTCGGCGGCTGGCTGGCGATCAGCGGGGAGTGGTCCTGGGACGCGGTGATCCTGGGGCTCGCCGTCGGCATCTGGATCGGCGGCTTCGACCTGATCTACGCCTGCCAGGACGTCGAGACCGACCGCGAGATCGGCGTGATGTCGGTCCCGGCGCGCTTCGGCATCCCGGCGGCGATCTGGGGGGCGCGCGTCTGCCACCTGCTGACGATGTCCCTCCTGGTCTGGTACGCAGTCGTCACCGACGCGGGCGGCTTCCTCTGGGTCGGCCTGATGATCGTCGCGGGCGCGTTCGTCTACGAGCACAACATCGTGCGCCCGACCGATCTGTCCCGCCTGAACAGGGCGTTCTTCAGCGTCAACGGGTTCATCGGGATTGCCCTGTTCGTGTGTGCGCTGCTTGATCTCTTGGTTCGAGGTCTGACCGTGTAAGTACGGTGCGGCCTACCATCGAGTGCAGAGAGAGGGAGGCTGACGTGACCGTCTCGGACAGCGACCGCCTGCACTCGCAGCTCGCCCGGTACGAGGACATGTTCCGCGGGTACCGGATGGAGATTGTCGAGGGCAATATCGTGATGAGTCCGCTCAGGCCGTTCCACAACGAGACCATCGTGCGGCTGTGGACCCAATTGGAAGCTCAGCTCGGCCAGGAGTGGGCCTTCATCAGCGATGTCGCGATCCCGTTCAGCGAGGACTTCGAGTTCTGCCCTGACCTTGCCCTCATCCCGGCGGCCGAGAAGAACCGCAATCTCACCGCCTACGCGCCCGACCTGATCGAGCTCGCCATCGAGGTCGTTTCGCCGTCCAGTGTCCGCAACGACTACGAGGTCAAGAACAAGCAGTACGCGGCGCGAGGCATCCCGAACTACCTGATCTTCGATCCCATGAAGGGACATCTCGTCACGCTCTGGAACCCCGGTCCGGACGGCTACCTGGGACGCGACACGTTTCCCTACGGCGGCAAGGCCACCGTGGAGACCAAGCTCGGACGGCTGGCCATCGACACCGACCGCCTTCCCGTGAATCCGGAAGCGCGCCCTCAGCCCTGAATCGCGCGAGCCTCCACGGCCCGCCGCCGGAACCAGAACGCCGCCCCCACACCCGCCGCCAGGCCGATCAGATGGCCCTGCCAGCTGACGCCCGTCTGCAGCGGGGAGAGGCCGAGCAGGATCGAGCCGCCCCACACCGCACCCACCAGCAGACCCACCAGCACGCCCAGCGGCCGGCGCTCCACGAAGCCGCTGACCAGCAGGAAGCCGAAGAGGCCGAAGATCAGGCCGGAGGCGCCCGCCGTGTTGGTGTGCGCCGGGGCTATGAGCCACACCCCCAGTCCGTCCGCCACGATGACGAACAGGCACAGCGCGGCGAACCGGCGTATCCCGCCCAGCGCCGCCAGGAAGCCCATGACCAGCAGCGGCACACTGTTGGCGGCCACATGGGCGAAGCCGAAGTGGATGAACGCGGCCGGCACGACATCCACCAGCTCGGAGGGCTCGCGCGGCGTGATGCCCAGCCCGTCCAGCGCATGGCCGCTGATCACGTCGACCACTTCCAGCAGCCACAGCAGCGCGACCCAGCCCACCATCAGCTTGGCCGCGGCCTTCGCCCGGTCCCCGCGCGACCACTCGAGCCCGCTGTCCGACATGGCAACCCCCACCGCTCACTCGTCCCCGCCCGAAGAACGCCCGAGCCCCCTCGACCGGTTCCCACCCTGCGAGGCCGGATAGGCTCGGTGTTGTGAACCCAGCCAAGCCAGGAGAGACGGCGCGTACACCTTGGATCGTAGGGGTGTCCGGGGCCTCCGGCACGCCTTATGCCGCATCGGTGCTGCGCGCACTCCTGGAGGCCGGCGAGAGCGTGGACCTGGTCGTCAGCCGGGCCTCGCGGCTCACGCTGCTGGACGAGACGGGGATCTCGTTCCGGGACGCGCACTGGCGGGACGACCTGCGGGAATGGCTGGGCCGGGGAGCCGACGGCAAGCCCGGGGTCCACGACGCGGACATCGACGGGGTGCGGTACTGGCCCGCCGGGGACCTGGCCGCGGGTCCGTCCTCGGGCTCGTATCCGAGCAAGGGCATGCTGATCGTGCCCGCCTCCACCGCCTGTGTGGCCGGTGTCGCCCTCGGGCTGTCCAAGGACCTGCTCCAGCGTGCGGCGAGCGTCACGCTCAAGGAGCGCCGGCCGCTGGTGGTGACCGTACGGGAGACCCCCTTGAACGGTCAGACCCTGCGGCACCTGGTGGCGCTGGACGACGCGGGCGCGACCGTGGTGCCGGCCTCGCCCGCCTTCTACGGCGGTGCCACCCACATCCAGGACCTGGTGGACTTCGTCGCCGGGCGGGTGCTGGACGCGGCGGGCGTCGAGCACGGTCTGTACCGGCGCTGGGCGGGCGAACTGGGCGGCGGGAGCGCCGGCCAGTAGGGCACGCCGCAGTACCTCTCATCTACTCGGGAATCTTCAGCGGAAGGCATCGAATCGCATGGACGCGGTGGACAGGCAGCTCATCCAGGCCCTGAGGGAGAACGGCCGGGCCTCGTACGCGGAGCTGGGGCGCCTCGTCGGCCTGTCGGGACCCAGCGTCACCGACCGCATCAACCGGCTGGAGGCGGCCGGGGTCATCACCGGCTACCGCGCCACCGTGGACGCCGCCTCGCTGGGCCTCGGCGTCACCGCCCTCATCGGCATCTCGCTGTCCGACGCCGCCGACCACGAGGACGTGGCCCAGCGGATGAAGGAGCTCAGCGAGATCGAGGACTGCTGGTTCATCGCCGGTGACGACTCGTACATGCTCAAGGTGCGGGCGAACGACGTGGACGGCCTGGAGAAGATCATCCGGCGGCTCAGCGGCACCAAGGGCGTCTCCCGTACCCGTACGACGATCGTCCTCTCCACGAAGTGGGAGAACCGGGTCGGGGAACTGCCCGAAGAGGTCTGAGTTCGTAGGCGCGGAGCGCCGTATGGGGGCACCTCCCGCCCGAAGGGTGGGGGAGTACGTTGGGTCGAGCTGTCGTAGAAAGAGGTTGAGGGTATGGACGTCGGGCTCAAGCGCGAGCTGGAGGAGAAGGTCAGGGCCGGTGAACGGCTGACCCGCGAGGACGGCATCGCGCTGTACGAGTCGGACGACCTGGCGTGGCTCGGCGGCCTCGCCCACGAGGTGCGCACGCGCAAGAACGGTGACGTGGTCCATTTCAACGTCAACCGCCACCTCAACATGACCAACGTGTGCACCGCCTCGTGCGCCTACTGCTCCTTCCAGCGCAAGCCGGGCGAGAAGGACGCGTACACGATGCGCATCGAGGAGGCGGTGAAGCTCGCCAAGGCGATGGAGGGCGAGAACCTCACCGAGCTGCACATCGTCAACGGCCTGCACCCGAACCTGCCGTGGCGCTACTACCCGCGTTCGCTGCGGGAGCTCAAGGCAGCCCTGCCGAACGTCTCGCTCAAGGCCTTCACGGCCACGGAGATCCACCACTTCGAGACGATCTCCGGGCTGAGCGCGAGCGAGATCCTGGACGAGCTGATCGACGCGGGCCTGGAGTCCCTCACCGGCGGCGGCGCGGAGATCTTCGACTGGGAGGTCCGGCAGCACATCGTCGACCACCGCACCCACTGGGAGGACTGGTCGCGCATCCACCGCCTGGCGCACGAGAAGGGTCTGAAGACCCCGTGCACCATGCTGTACGGCCACATCGAGGAGCCGCGGCACCGCGTCGACCACGTGCTGCGCCTGCGCGAGCTCCAGGACGAGACCGGCGGCTTCCAGGTCTTCATCCCGCTGCGCTACCAGCACGACTTCGTGGACGTGAAGGACGGCAAGGTCCGCAACCGGCTCCAGGCCCGGACGCAGATGGCGACCGGCGCGGAGGCGCTGAAGACCTTCGCGGTCTCGCGGCTGCTGTTCGACAACGTCCCGCACGTCAAGGTCTTCTGGGTCATGCACGGCGTCCAGACCGCTCAGCTCGCGCTGCAGCACGGTGCGGACGACATGGACGGCTCGGTGGTCGAGTACAAGATCACCCATGACGCGGACAATTACGGCACGCCGAACAAGCTGACCCGTGAGGATCTGCTGGATCTGATCCGGGACGCCGGGTTCCGGCCGGTGGAGCGGAAC
Organism: Streptomyces sp. NPDC001492; assembly: GCF_053597275.1. Classification (NCBI taxonomy): domain Bacteria; kingdom Bacillati; phylum Actinomycetota; class Actinomycetes; order Kitasatosporales; family Streptomycetaceae; genus Streptomyces; species Streptomyces sp. NPDC001492. The sequence goes on from NZ_JBSFHW010000013.1 coordinate 97,464, forward strand.
ACTCGGTACGAGATCATTCGGGAGTACGAGGGGCCCGACCCGGCTCGGCGGGAGTCGCCGCAGCCGATGCGGGTCTGATCTTCGGCCTGTTCTTCGGCTGCGGCCGCGTGGGGGCTTGTCGCGCCCCGCGGCGGAGCCGCAAAAGATACGGTCCCGCGCCCCTCAGGGGGGTACCCGGGGCACATGGTGACGAAGGCGCCCGAGGACGAGTACACCGCTGAGCCCTTCCTGCCCGAGCGCGGCGGGCTCCAGGCCCTCCGCAAGGCTGCCGCCGACTGCCGGGGCTGCCCCCTGCACCGCGACGCCACGCAGACCGTCTTCGGTGCGGGGAACGCCCACGCGCGCGTCATGCTCGTCGGGGAGCAGCCCGGCGACCAGGAGGACCGGCAGGGAAAGCCGTTCGTCGGTCCTGCGGGCAAGCTGCTCGACCGGGCTCTCGCCGAGGCCGGTCTGGACCCCGCGGACGCGTACGTCACCAACGCGGTCAAGCACTTCAAGTTCACCCGGGCCGAACCCCGCAAGCGCCGTATCCACAAGGCCCCCAGTCTGCGGGAGATGACGGCGTGCGGGCCGTGGCTGGCCGCCGAGCTGGCGGTGGTGGAACCCGAGCTGATCGTGGTGCTGGGGGCGACCGCAGGGAAGGCGCTGCTGGGCTCCTCGTTCCGGGTCACCCAGGTGCGCGGGACGGTCCTGGAGGAGGAGATCCACGGCAGGCGGGAGCGGCTGGTGCCGACCGTGCACCCCTCGGCCGTACTGCGGGCGGACGACAGGGAGGCGGCCTACCGGGGCCTCGTCTCGGATCTGGAAGTGGCGGCGCGAGCACTGTCGTAATGAGTACTATGGCGCGGTGTCCCTTACCTTCACTCTCGACCCCGCCGTCACTCCCGCCCTGCGCGACGGGATCCTCGACCTGTGGGCCGACGTCTCGAACGCGGGCGGCTCGGTCGGCTTCGTACCGCCGGTCACGGCCGAGGACATACGACCGGAGCTCGTGAAGCACTTCGCCGCCATGACGGAGGGGCGGACCCGGCTGCTGGTCGGCCTGGACGCGTCCGGCGCGGTCGCGGCGACCGCCTTCCTCAGCTTCAACACCCACCGGCTGATGGCGCACTGGGTCTGGCTGTACACGGTGATGGTGCACCCCCGCCACCAGGGCAAGGGATACGGCCGGGACCTCCTCGCCGCCGCCGAGGACGCGGCCCGCGGCTTCGACGGGATCGAAGCGATCCGGCTCACCTGCCGCGGCGGGAACGGCCTGGAGCGGTTCTACGGCTGCTGCGGCTACAAGGAGGTCGGCCGGGTCCCGGGCGCCATCCGCGTCGCCCCGGACGACTACCGCGACGACGTCTTCATGCTGCTGTCGCTGGGCTGAGGGCCTGCCCACCCCCCTGCAAGATCGGGTCCCGGGCGTGCTTCACTGGACGGTGCCCTTTGGGAATGTTCGTACCGTTGACGGAAGAGTGGATTGAGATGCTCCGCTACACGCTGATGCGCCTCGGGATCTTCGTGGGCTGCTTCGTGGTCGTCTGGGGCCTCGTCTACTCCGGCATCGTCCCGCGTGGCTACGGCGCCTCCAACTTCATGTGGCTCGTCCTGCTGTCGCTGGTGCTCTCCGCCCCCATCAGCTTCGTCGTTCTGCGCAAGGAGCGCGACCGCGCCTCCGTGCAGGTCGTCGAGCGGGTGGACCGGATGAAGGCCGGCTTCGCGGCGACCGCCGCCCAGGAGGACGAGGCGGACGACGCGAGCCGCTCGCAGGGCCAGGCACCCCAGGCTTCCTAAGGGGGTTGCGGGCGCCCGCTCCCAATTACCCTTGCCCCATGGGTGCCGTGAAGACCAAGCGGATGCCGCGGGCGGTCCGTGAGCAGCAGATGATGGACGCCGCCGTGCGGACCTTCGGGCAGCGCGGGTACATGGCCGCGTCGATGGACGAGATCGCCGAACTGGCGGGCGTGTCCAAGCCGTTGGTGTACCTGTACCTGAATTCGAAGGAAGACCTGTTCACGGCCTGCATCCGCCGGGAGGCGACGGCGCTCGTCGAGGCGGTCCGGGCCGGGGTCAGGCCCGAACTGCCCGCCGACCGCCAGCTCTGGGAGGGGCTGCGGGCGTTCTTCACGCACACCGCGCAGAACCCGGACGGCTGGGCCGTGCTGCACCTTCAGGCCCGTACCCGTGAACCCTTCGCGGCCGAGGTCACCGCGATGCGCGAGGAGATCGTCGCGTTCGTGACGCAGCTCATCGTCGTCGCGGCGAGGGAGGCGCACCGGAACCCGAACCTCCCCGAACGGGAGGTCGCCGGGCTCGCCGAGGCCCTGGTCGGCGCCGCCGAGTCCCTCGCGGCCTGGGCCAACGCGACCCCCGGCACCACGGCCCGCCAGGCGGCGGCCACCCTGATGAACTTCGCCTGGGCGGGCCTGGGCAACCTCATGGACGGGCGGCCCTGGTCGCCGCCGCCCACCCCGGAGTCATGACGCGACGTCAGTTGCGCCGAGTTCGCCGACACTTCCGCTCACATGGACGCGGCCCCCGCTCCCACGCAGCTCGAACCGCCCCCCGTCCGCCGCATACGTCACCGTCCCCGGCAGCAGCACCGGCGCCCTGAACTGCGCCTCCACCCGGGCCCGTTGCGGCACCCCGTGCGCGGCGAGGCAGCGGGCCACCGTCCACATGCCGTGCGCGATGGCGCGCGGGAAGCCGAAGAGGCGGGCGGTGAGGGGGTGCAGATGGATGGGGTTGCGGTCGCCGGACGCGGCGCCGTACCGCCGCCCGACGTCGGCGGCCAGCCGCCACTCGGCCACGGCGGGCAGTTGCTCGCGGTCGTCCCTGGGCGGCTCACCGGAATGCTGCGTCCGGTGCCGGGCCAGATAGGTGCTGCGTGACTCCCAGACGATGTTCCCGCCGGCCCGCATCTCGGTGATCACCGAGGCCTCGGTGCCGCGTCTGTGCGGCTCCAGCCCGCCGACGTACACGGCGAGTTCGTACTCGCCGGTCGCCGCGGGCGCGTACCGCTGCGTGATCTCGATCGAGGTGTGGACGAGGCCGAGCAGCGGCAGCGGGAAGCCACGGTCGCTCATCAGCCGCATGGCCAGCGGGAAGCCCAGCACATGCGGATAGGTCGGGGGCAGCGCGTCGGCGCCCGTCGCGAAGCCGCACACCCGCTCGTAGGCCGCCAGCCGCGCGAGATCGATCCGCAGCCCGGGCAGGACGAGCCGGCTGCGCGGGAAGTCGGCGTCCGGGCGGGGGCGTTTGAAGGGGGACAGCAGGGCGCCACGGGCGAGCAGCGGCCCGAGGGCGGGCGTACCGGGCAGGACGACGGACATCGACATTCCGAGACTCCCCACGGGCGGCTCTGCTTACTCCAGAGTCAGGTTACCCGAGGTAAGGGCAGGTGGGGGCGGGGCAGAAGATGAAAAACGCTCACCATCCCGTCCGGCCCGTCGCTATCGGCCAGAAAAGCCACGAGCTTGCACATCCCCGACGCATCCCCGCCGCCGGACCACCTTGGAACCCACACCGACTCATCACGGGCGCGCCGTACGATCACCTCCCCGACCTGCGGTGACTCCCCCCGCAGGGCAACTCTGGTGAACGTCTGGAGTCGCCCGTGTCCGCCTCGCAGCCGTCCGCGCCCGCCGTCGTCCACTCCACGACGTACGACGGCACGCCGGTTCTCGTGGAGCCCGTCATCCGACGGCTGGACGGGGAGGTGCGCGAGGTCTCCGTGCCGCCCTTCGTCCCGCCGGTGACCTACGGCTCACTCGCCGACCTGCCCTTCGACAACGCCCGCATCGCCCCCGACGACAAGGTGCTCAGCCGTCGCACCGAATCGGGCCGCTGGGCGGACGTGACGGCGGCCGAGTTCGCCGACGAGGTGCTGGCGGTGGCGAAAGGGCTGATCGCCGAGGGGCTGGTCCCGGGGGACCGGCTCGCCGTGATGGCGCGGACGATCTACGAGTGGACGCTCCTGGACTTCGCCGCCTGGGCCGCGGGCCTCGTCACCGTCCCGATCTACCCCAGCTCCTCGGCCTTCCAGGCCCGGTGGATCCTCCAGGACTCCGGCGCGGTCGCCCTCGTCACGGAGACCGCCGCCCAGGCCGCGGCCCTCGGCCCGGAACTCGACCGGGTGCCGGACCTGCGGCACCTCTGGGTCGTCGAGAAGGGCCACGTGGAGCGGCTGGCGGAACAGGGCGGCCAGGTACCGGACCAGGAAGTGGCCGTACGACGTGGGATGTTGAGCCCCGATACGCTCGCCACCGTCGTCTACACCTCGGGCACCACCGGCCGCCCCAAGGGCTGTGCGATCACGCACGGCAATTTCTTCGCCGAGGTCGACAACGCCATCGAACTCCTCTACCCGGTGTTCCGCTCACGGACCAGCGAAGAGGCGTCCATCCTGCACTTCCTCCCGATGTCCCACATCTTCGGCCGCATGGTGGCGGTCGCCTGCATCCGGGCCCGGGTACGACTGGGCCACGCGCCGAGCCTGAAGGCGGACGAACTCCTCCCCGACCTGGCCGGCTTCCGCCCCACCTGCCTCGTCGCCATCCCCTACATGCTGGAGAAGGTGTTCAACGTGGCCCGCGCGAGGGCCGAGTCCGGCGGCCGGGTCACCTCCTTCGACCGCGCCGCGGGCGTGGCCCGCCGCTACGGAGAGGCGGCGGAGGCCCTCCACGCCGGTGCGGGACCCGGCCCGAGCGCCGCGCTGAAGGCCGCCCGCGCCTTCTACGACCCGCTCGTCTACCGGCGGATCCGGGGCGCCATGGGCGGCAGGGTCCGCTACATGATCTGCGGCGGCTCCCCGCTGGGCCGCCGGCTGGCCGCGTTCTACGCCGGGGCGGGCATAGAGATCTACGAGGGCTACGGCCTCACGGAGGTGACGGGCGCGTCCACCGTGACCCCACCGCTCAAACCCCGTCTGGGCACCGTGGGCTGGCCGATACCGGGCACGAAGGTCCGCATCGCCGCCGACGGCGAGATCCTGCTGGCCGGTGACCACGTCCTGCGCGGCTACTGGGACCCGAACGCGGGCGGCGTCGTCCCGGCGACCGTCGACGGCTGGCTGGCCACCGGCGACATCGGCCGCCTCGACGAGGAGGGCTACCTCTACATCACCGGCCGCAAGAAGGAACTGCTGATCACGGCGGGCGGCAAGAGCGTCGCCCCGGCCCCGCTGGAGAACTGGCTCCGTGCCCACCCCCTGATCTCCCAGGTCATGGTCGTCGGCGACAACCGCCCCTACGTCGGCGCCCTGATCACCCTGGACATGGAGGGCGTCAGCCACTGGCGCCGGATGCGCGGCAAGTACCCGGTACCGGCCGGACTCCTCCTGGACGACGACGAGTTGAGACAGGTCCTGCAGCGCGCGGTGAACGAGGCCAACAAACTGGTCTCCCGCCCGGAGTCCATCCGCCGCTTCACCATCCTCCCGGTCGACTTCACGGAGGAGGCGGGACATCTGACTCCGTCGATGAAGCTGAAGCGGGAACTGATCGCAGAGGAATTCGCCGAGCACATCGAGCAGCTCTACGACCTTCGCGGCACGGGAGCGCCCCTATAGGGGCGCGGGGCTGTGTCGACTTGCGGCTCCGCCGCGGGGCGCGAGCAACCACGACGGACGCCGTAGCCGGCAGACGGCCAACCAAGGCACAACCCCACCCCAAAACCCCCGGAGGGCCCGCACCAACTCAACACGGCCGCACCGTACGATCACCGTTATAACCCGCGGTAACCCCGAAGCCGCACACCGCTGGTGAACGTCTCGGTACGCGCACTACGTACAACAGCACAGCGGTACCGAGCTGCACGCCCCAGGAGCTGCCATGTCCGTGCCCGTGCCCTATCCGTCCGCGTCCGACTACGACGGCGTGCCCCAGCTGGTGGAGCCCGAGATACGGCGGCTGGACGGCGAAGTGCGTGAGGCGTCGGTGCCGCCGCTCGTCCCGCCGCCCACCCATGGTTCGCTCGCCGACCTGCCGTTCGACAACGCGGAGGCGGCACCCGAGGCCCGCGTCCTCAGCCGCCGTACCCAGGACGGGGACTGGGCGGACGTGACCGCGGCGGAGTTCGCGGAGCAGGTCCTGGCCCTGGCCAAGGGCCTGATCTCGGAAGGGCTGGTGGCAGGCGACCGTATCGCCGTCATGGCGCGGACGATCTACGAGTGGACGCTCCTCGACTTCGCCGCCTGGGCCGCAGGCCTCGTCACCGTCCCGATCTACCCGACCTCCTCCGTCTACCAGACCCGTTGGATCCTCCAGGACTCCGGCGCGGTGGCCCTCGTGACGGAGACCGCGGGGCAGGCATCGGCCCTCGGCCCGGAGCTCAGCCGGCTGCCCGACCTGAAGCACATGTGGATCGTGGAGAAGGGGCACCTGGAGCGGCTGGCCGAACTCGGCGCGCCCGTCCCCGACCAGGAAGTCGCGGTGCGCCGGGGGATGTTGGTGCCCGACACGCTCGCCACGGTCGTCTACACCTCGGGCACCACCGGCCGTCCCAAAGGCTGTGTGCTCACGCACGGCAATTTCCTCGCCGAGGTCGACAACGCGACCGAACTCCTCTACCCCATCTTCAAGTCGAAGTCGGAAGACCCGGCCACGCTGCTCTTCCTGCCCATGTCGCACGTCTTCGGCCGCATGGTGGCGATCGCCTGTATCCGCGCCCGGGTCCGCCTGGGCCACGCCGCGAGTCTCCAGGCGGACGACCTCCTGGCCGACCTCGGCACCTTCCGCCCGACCTTCCTCCTCTGCATCCCGTACATGCTGGAGAAGGTCTACAACAACGCCCGTGCCAAGGCGGAGATCGGCGGCCGGGTCTCCGCCTTCGACCGCGCGGCGAGCGTGGCCGTCCGCTACGGCGAGGCGATGGAGGCCCGCCACGCCGGCACCGGCTCCGGCCCGGGCGCCGCCCTCAAGGCGTCCCGCGCCCTCTACGACCCGCTCGTCTACCGCCGCATCCGCAACGCGATGGGCGGCCGCATCCGCCACATCATCTCCGGTGGCTCCCCGCTCGGCCGCCGCCTGGCCGCCTTCTACGCGGGCGCCGGCATGGAGATCTACGAGGGTTACGGCCTGACCGAGTCCACCGGGGCCGCCACGGTCACCCCGCCCCTCAAGCCCCGCCTGGGCACGGTGGGCTGGCCCATGCCCGGCACGAGGGTCCGCATCGCGGCGGACGGCGAGATCCTCCTCCAGGGCGGTCAGGTCTTCCGCGGCTACTGGGATCCGCACGGCGGGGGAGTGATCCCCTCCTCGGCGGACGGCTGGTTCCCGACGGGCGACATCGGCCGTCTCGACGACGAGGGCTACCTCACGATCACCGGCCGCAAGAAGGAGATCCTGATCACGGCGGGCGGCAAGAACACCGCGCCGGCCCCGCTGGAGAACTGGCTCCGCTCGCACCCCCTGATCTCCCAGTGCATGGTCGTCGGCGACCGCCGGCCGTACATCGCCGCCCTCATCACCCTCGACATGGAGGGCGTCAGCCACTGGCGCCGGATGAACGGCCGGCACCCCGTCCCCCCGGAACTCCTCCTCGACGACGAGGAGTTGAGGGCGATCCTGCAACGTGCGGTCGACGAGGCGAACAAACTGGTCTCCCGCCCGGAATCCATCCGGCGCTTCGTCATCGTCCCCCGGGACTTCACGGAGGAGGAGGGCCATCTGACCCCGTCGATGAAGCTGCGGCGGGAGGCCGTGATGCGGGACTTCTCCGCGGAGATCGAGGGTCTGTACGAGCGGTGAGCCGCCGCTTGTGAGTCTTTCGTAGGTCTCGACGGCATCGCATCGAAACGTTTACCGCTTCTGCCTCCGCCCTTGACTTCCCAAGACCCCCGCGCCACATTCCCACCCCGCACCTCCGCACCTCCGCACCTGCGCAACTCACCCCACCCCACGTCCGGTTGGAGCGACCTGCCATGGTCACGAGCGCGGAACCCGTGAGACGTACAGCACGACCCACCCGGAGGCAGGTGCTCGGTACCGCGGGCGCCACCGGTCTCGCCCTGGCCGCCGGCGCGGGTCCCGGCGCCCGCACGGCCACCGCCGCCGACCTCCCCCTCCTCGGCACCTATGACGTCGTCGTGATCGGCTCCGGCGCGGCCGGAATGACCGCCGCGCTCACGGCGGCCAAGCGGGGGCTGAGCACCGTCGTGGTCGAAAAGGCCCCCACCTTCGGCGGATCCGCCGCCCGCTCCGGTGCCGGTATCTGGATCCCCAACAATCCCGTGATCCTCGCGGCCGGTGTCCCGGACACCCCCGCCAAGGCCGCCGCCTACCTCTCCGCGGTCGTCGGCCCGGACGTGCCCGTCGCCCGGCAGAACGCCTTCCTCGCCCACGGCCCCGACATGATCTCCTTCGTCATGGCCAACAGCCCGCTCCGCTTCCGCTGGATGGAGGGGTACAGCGACTACTACCCGGAGCTGCCGGGCGGTCTGCCGGGCGGCCGCTCCATCGAGCCCGACCAGTTCGACGGCCACCTCCTCGGCGCCGAACTCGCTCATCTCAATCCGCCGTACATGCAAGTCCCCTCCGGCATGGTCGTGTTCAGCGCCGACTACAAGTGGCTCGCCCTCGCCGCCGTGAGCGTCAAGGGCGCCGCCGTGGCCGCCGAGTGCCTGGCGCGCGGCACGAAGGCGGCGCTGCTGGGGCAGACGCCGTTGACCATGGGGCAGTCGCTGGCCGCAGGGTTGCGCAAGGGGCTGCTGGACGCGGGTGTTCCCGTCCGGCTGGGCACCCCGCTCACCGACCTGTTCGTCGAGGGCGGTGCCGTCACCGGGGCGGTGGTCACGAAGGACGGCGCCCCCGGTCTCGTACGCGCCCGCCGTGCCGTGGTCGTCGGCTCCGGCGGCTTCGAGCACAACGGTGCCATGCGCGCCCAGTATCAGCGGCAGCCCATCGGGACGGAGTGGACGGTCGGCGCGAAGGAGAACACCGGCGACGGCATCCGGGCGGGTCGGCAACTGGGCGCCGCACTCGCCCTCATGGACGACGCCTGGTGGGGACCGGCCATCCCGCTCCCCGACCAGCCCTACTTCTGTCTCGCCGAACGCACCCTCCCCGGCGGCCTCCTCATCAACGCGGCGGGCTCCCGCTTCGTCAACGAGGCCGGCCCCTACAGCGACGTCGTCCACACCATGTACGACCGCGACCCGACCTACCCGGACATCCCGGCCTGGCTGATCGTCGACCAGAACTACCGCAACCGGTATCTGTTCAAGGATGTCGCCCCGACCCTCACCTTCCCCGACGACTGGTACACCTCGGGGGCGGCGCACAAGGCCTGGACCCTCGATGCCCTCGCCGCCTCCGTCGGCGTCCCCGCCGCGGCCCTGCGCGCCACGGTCGGCCGCTTCAACTCCCTTGCCCTCAAAGGGACCGACAGCGACTTCCACCGCGGTGACAGCGCCTACGACCACTACTACACGGACCCCTCCGTCCTCCCCAACTCCTGCCTCGCACCCCTGTGGCTGCCTCCTTACTACGCCTTCCGCATCGTCCCCGGGGATCTGGGAACGAAGGGCGGGCTGGTCACGGACGCGCGGGCGCGGGTGCTGCGGCCGGACGGCTCGGTGATCCCGGGTCTGTACGCCGCGGGGAACGCCAGCGCCGCCGTGATGGGACACAGCTACGCCGGGGCCGGCTCCACGATCGGGCCCGCGATGACGTTCGGGTACATCGCCGCGCTGGACATCGCCGGGGCGCTCTAGGAGGCCGGCGATGCCGGCTTCCGGGCTATGAGGAAGGCCTGCGGGCAGGTCTCCTCCAGGCTTTCCTCCGGCTCCCGCACCGTCTGCGACAGGAGCGTGAAGCCCGCGCCCGCCAACAGCCGGACCATGTCCTCCGGCCGGCGGCGCCTGAAGGTCAGCGAGACCGGGCGGCCCCAGGGGCGGTCGTGGTGCCGGTGCTTGTCCCCCGCCTGGAAGCCGACCAGGAGGTGGCCGCCGGGTGCGAGCACTCGGTGGAACTCGGCGAACAGGGCGGGCAGTTCGTCCGCGGGGGTGTGGATGGAGGAGTACCAGGAGAGCGCCCCGGCCAGTGCCCCGTCGGGGAGGTCCAGGTCCAGCATCGAGCCCTGCTCGAAACGCAGCCCCGGGTTCTCCCGGCGGGCGACCGCCAGCATCGACTCCGACAGGTCGAGTCCGAAGACGTCCAGTCCGAGCGAGGCGAGGCGGGCCGTCGTCCGCCCCGGACCGCACCCGAGATCCGCCACCGGCCCTTCGCCACCGACGAGTTCGGCGAACGCCCGGACTATCGCCCGCTCCAGCGGCCTGTCCGCGAGCTCGCGCTCGAACAGGGCGGCGTAGTCCTCGGCCACGGCGTCGTAGAACGTCCGTGTCCTGGTGACGAAGTCGGCTTCGGTCGCGCTCTCGTCGCGGATCTCGGTCATGGTCAAAACCGTAGCGACCACCACTGACAACCGCCCGCCCTCACCTGCATCGGCCTGCTGGCCGTTGGTCTGCTGGCCGTTGGCCTGTCGGCCTTGGCCTGTCGGCCTTGGCCTGTCGGCGTCGGCCCGACCTCCTTGGCCCGACCTCCTCGGCCTGTCGGGCCGGACCCGTCCGCGTTGGCTCGCCCGTGTCGGCCTGTCGGCCTGGGTGCGTCTGCGGCAGCCCGCCGTCTCGGCTCATCGGCCTCGGCTGGTCCTCCTCGGCCCGCCTATCTCCGCCGTCGGCCTCGGCCCGACCTCCTCCGCCCGTCCTCCTCGGCCCCCCGGACTTGGGCATTCCGGCGGCTCACCCCACCCCACTCACGCCGACTTGGGCATCCCGGCTCACCCCACCCCGCTCACCCCACCCCCACCCCCCGCAGCACCGCCGTCGTCCCCGCAGCGCCCAGTACCACCACCGCGAACGGGGCCCTCCGCCATGCCAGTACGCCGCCGGCCAGCACCCCGGCCGGTCGTGCCCAACCCGCGAAGCCGCCGCTCTCCGTCAGCGCGCCCGTGGTCAGGAGGGCGGCCAGCAGTACGACCGCTCCCGCCGACAGCAACTCCTGCACCCGCGCGGGAAGCTCCACGCGCCCGTGCAGCGCCGGACCTACCAGCCGGAAGGCGTACGTCCCGGCCGCCAGGGCCAGGATCATCGCGACCGTGGCGCTCATGCGGAGACCCCCTTGCGGCCGTGCAGGACCAGGCCCACCAGTGCCAGCAGCACCGGCACCCCCGCCGGGACGGCCGGTGTCACGGTGAGGGCCACGGCGGCGCCGAGCAGCGCGCACCGCCGTATCCGCGCATCCGCGCGCAGGGTGGGCAGCACCAGGGCCACCAGCACCGCGGGGAAGGCCGCGTCCAGGCCGTACGTCGCCGTGTCGCCCAGCGCGCCCCCGGCCAGCGCTCCGGCCAGGACGCCCACGTTCCACACGACGAACAGGCCGATCCCCGAGACCCAGAACGCCCTCCGCCGCCGTACCGGATCGGCCTGGGCCAGGGCGAAGGCCACCGTCTCGTCGGTGACCAGGTGGGCGCCGATCAGGCGGGTGAGGCGGCCCGGCCCGAGAGTGTCGGCGATCGCGAGGCTGAAGGCGGCCGTACGGGTGTTGAGGAGCAGACCGGTGGCCGCCGCAGCGATCGGGCCGCCCCCGGCCAGCAGCACGCCGACCGCGCTGAACTGGGCGGAGCCCGCGCAGACCACGAGGGACATCACCACGGGCACCCACACCGGCAGACCCCCGGCCACGGCGATTGCGCCGAAGGAGACACCGACGATGCCGCTGGCCAGCCAGACGAGCGAGGCGTCGCGGATCAGGTCCCGCGGCGGGGCGAGGGCCGAGGGGCCGGTGCTTCGGGGCGTTCGCCATACCGTACGCATGTTCTCTAGAATGAACAGCAGAGCTTCTGTTCGTCAAGGCGAACGGTCGTACCGATGGAGCGAACATGACGTCCGATGTGCCACCCCGGCTCCCCCTGGACTGGATCGCGGCCGCGCTGCGGCGCGAGCGCACCCGTGCCGGGCTGTCCCTCTCCGAGCTGGCCAAGCGGGCCGGCATCGCGAAGTCGACGTTGTCGCAGCTGGAGGGCGGGAGCGGAAACCCGAGCGTGGAGACGCTGTGGGCGCTGGGGGTGGCCCTGGGGGTGCCGTTCAGCGCGCTGGTGGAGCCGCCCGCCCCGGCCGTGCACGTGATCCGGGCGGGAGAAGGGCCGGTCGTGGCCTCCGAACGGGCGGACTACCGGGCCACCCTGCTGTCCGCGAGCCCGCCCGGCGCCCGGCGCGACATCTACCACCTGCGTGCGGAGCCGGGAGCTGCCCGTGAGTCGGATCCGCACATCCCGGGCTCGGTGGAGCACCTGATCGTGTCCACGGGGAGGCTGAAGGCCGGGCCGGCGGGGGAGGCCGAGGAGCTCGGGCCGGGGGACTACATGACGTATCGCGGGGATGTGCCGCACTCGTACGAGGCGCTGGCGCCCGGGACGACGTTCGTGCTGGTCATGCAGCATGTATGAGCTGAACGAAGCGGGAAAGGCAGGAGCCCCGCCGCCTTGCGGCGCGGGGCTCCTTGGGTACTGCTCTCAGTTCCGGATCAAAGCACCAGGCTCCGAGACCGAATGATCAGACGGGGGTGACGTTCTCCGCCTGCGGGCCCTTCGGGCCCTGGGTCACGTCGAAGGAGACCTGCTGGTTCTCCTCCAGCGAGCGGAAGCCGCTCGCGTTGATGGCGGAGTAGTGGACGAACACGTCCGGGCCGCCACCTTCCTGGGCGATGAAGCCAAAGCCCTTTTCGGCGTTGAACCACTTCACGGTTCCGGTAGCCATAAGCCCTCCTTGGGCCCAAAGGGTTGCCCTGCTCCAGAACCTGCAAGTGTGAAAACAGTGCCGCACAACTGCATACGTCTGAAAACGACGAGAGCCCGCGGTTACATGCTCCGCAGGCTCTGTACTGCAAGGGAAACCAAACTGCAACTTGCGGCGAGCCTAGCACGCGGGCAGCCGAAAGCAATAGAGGGCAAGATCACGTCACTCGGACGTTTGAAGGTCTTGCGGTGGGATTGACGGGACACCCGCGACGACGCCACACCACCCTGAAGGCTGCACCGTACCTCATAGGGTCTAGCCTCGCGATGTGGACAATTCTCGCACCCGGCCGCGCGTCGGCCACATCCAGTTCCTGAACTGCCTGCCCCTGTACTGGGGGCTCGCGAGAACGGGCACGCTCCTCGACTTCGAGCTGACGAAGGACACCCCCGAGAAGCTCAGCGAGCAGCTGGTGCAGGGAGACCTCGACATCGGGCCCATCACCCTCGTCGAGTTCCTCAAGAACGCGGACGACCTGGTCGCCTTCCCGGACATCGCGGTGGGGTGCGACGGCCCGGTGATGTCCTGCGTGATCGTCTCGCAGGTCCCGCTGGACGAGCTGGACGGCGCCCGGGTCGCGCTCGGCTCGACCTCGCGCACCTCCGTCCGTCTCGCCCAGCTCCTCCTGGCCGACCGCTACGGCGTCCAGCCCGACTACTACACCTGCCCGCCCGACCTCAGCCTGATGATGCAGGAGGCCGAGGCGGCCGTACTCATCGGGGACGCGGCCCTGCGGGCGAACCTGCACGACGGGCCGCGCTTCGGCCTCCAGGTGCACGACCTCGGCACGCTCTGGAAGGAGTGGACGGGGCTGCCGTTCGTGTTCGCCGTGTGGGCGGCCCGCCGGGACTACGTCGAGCGCGAGCCCGAGATCACCCGCAAGGTCCACGAGGCCTTCCTCGCCTCCCGCAACCTCTCCCTGGACGAGGTCGGCAAGGTCGCCGAGCAGGCCGCCCGCTGGGAGGAGTTCGACGAGCGGGTCCTGGAGCAGTACTTCACCACGCTCGACTTCCGCTTCGGCGGTCCGCAACTGGCCGCGGTCGCCGAGTTCGCCCGGCGGATCGGTCCGACGACCGGCTTCCCGGCGGACGTGAAGGTGGATCTGCTGCAGCCGTAAGCCGTACGGGAACGGCGCACTACCCTTTTCTCGTCGTTACGGGGGATACGGGGGAGGGGTGGACGCCATGCAGCCGCTCGGAGCCGACGAGCCCACCGTCGTGGGGCCCTACCGGCTGCTCGGCCGGCTCGGCTCCGGCGGGATGGGCCGCGTCTACCTGGGCCGCAACGCCGGGGGCCGCACGGTCGCGGTCAAGATCGTGCACCCGCACTTCGCGCTCGACGAGGAGTTCCGCGCCCGCTTCCGCCGCGAGGTGGAGGCCGCGCGGCGGGTGGGCGGCGCCTGGACGGCCCCGGTGCTCGACGCGGACCCGGGGGCGGCCGTCCCCTGGGTGGCCACGGCGTATGCGGCGGGTCCGTCGCTGGCGTCGGCGGTCGCGGACGACGGCCCGCTGCCGGCTCATTCGGTACGGGTGCTGGGTGCGGGGCTGGCGGAGGCGCTGGCGGCGGTGCACGAACTGGGCCTGGTGCACCGGGACGTGAAGCCGTCCAACGTCCTGCTGACGCTCGACGGTCCGCTGCTGATCGACTTCGGCATCGCGCGGGCGACGGACGGCACGGCGTCCCTGACGTCCACCGGCGTGTCCATCGGCTCGCCCGGTTACATGTCGCCCGAGCAGATCCTCGGGAAAGGGGCCACGGGGGCGGCCGACGTCTTCTCGCTGGGCGCGGTGCTGGCGTATGCGGCGACCGGGGAGCCGCCGTTCCCAGGGGACTCGTCCGCGGCCCTGCTCTACAAGGTCGTCCACGAGGAGCCCGAACTCGGCTCGCTGAGCGGTGAGGTGCGGGACGTGGTGGAGGCGTGCCTGGTCAAGGAGCCGGGGCGGCGGCCGACGCCCGGTGAGGTGGCACGGCGGCTGGCTCCCGAGGGCGCGGCGCGGCTGGCGGCGGGCGGGTGGCTGCCGGGGGCGCTGGTGGAACAGGTGAGCCGCAGTGTCGTGAAGCTCCTGAACCTGGAGGCGGGGGACGAGGCGGCCTCGGGGCCGGTGGCGTTCAGCAGCCCGTCGGTCGGGGACGCGGTGACGGCGGGCGGGGAAGGAGCCGGGTGGTCGACAGCCGGCCGGGAGGCGACCGGGCAGCCGGCCACGGGGGAGTTCGGGCCGGCGCCGGTCATGCCGGCGGCTGCGTCGTTCTCCGGCACCTCGGGTTCCGCGCCCGCACCCGCAGCTTCCGCCTCTTCCACTCCCGCGCCTCCCGTCTCCCTGCCCGAGCCGCGGGACGCGCCTCCCGTCGAACAGCGCCCCGGCAGGGTCACCGTGTCCGTGGCGGCCGTGTCCACGCCGGGCGACGGCGGGCGCGGGCGGCGGCTGAGCTGCACGGTGGCACTGGCGGTCGCGGGGGCGTTGGCGGCGGTGACGGTGGGGTCGGTGTTCCTGTTCCACCTGCTGCCGGGCACCGGGGAGAACGACGCGGGCAGTTCCGGAAGCGGTGCGTACTCCCCTGGGCCGGGCGCCACGTCGAGTGCCTCACCCAGCGCCGACTCCACCACCGCCGCCGACGGCGCCGCCGTCCCCGCCGGTTACCTCGGCACCTGGGAGGGCCAGGGCCTCGTCCTCGAGGGTGCCCTGCCCGCGGGGACCTTCCGGGTGACGGTCCATCAGGCGGTCGTGGGCGAGGAGGTGGGCAGGGTCCGGCAGACCGACCAGCTCGGGGGCGTCTGCAACGACGTACTGACCCTGAAGAAGGTGACGAAGCAGGAGCTCGTCACGACATCGGTGGGCGCCAAGTCCAACCACACGGGGTGCAACCCGGTGGCGCACACGGTGCGGTTGGCCCGGGTGGGCAACGACCTCAAGTACATGTCGGACAGCGACGCGGAGGGGAAGCCCACGGCGCGGATGTCGAAGGTCGAGTAGACGAAGCCCAGGTCAGGGGTTGTTGCCCCAGAGGGACGTGTCGTCGCTCCTGAGACTGGGAACCCCGCCGTAGGTCCCGCCGCCCGCGGTCACCAGCGGGGCGGGGAGCTGGTCCTCCAGCAGACCCTCGCGGACCTGGACGATCGTGCTGTCGTGGTCGGTCCTGCCTGGTTTGAACGTCCTGCCCTCGATCGCCGCCTTCAGGTAGGAGAGGGCGTACTTCGCGTAGAGGTCGGCGGGCTGGGAGACCGTGGCGTCGATCTTGCCCTGGGTGATGTCCTGGAGCTCCCTGGGGGTGCCGTCGTTGGAGACCACGAACACGTGCCTGTGGTCCTTCGGACCGACCAGCAGACCCTGCTGCCTGAGCACCTGCAGGGTGCCGGAGAGCATGGAGCTGGCCTCCATGTAGACGCCCTTGATGTCGGGGTGAGAGGTGAGATCCGTCTGCAGCTTCCGGGCCGCGATCGCCCCGTCCCAGTTGGTCGCCTCACCGAAGACCTCGATCTTGGGGTAGTTCTTCTTCATGCACCCGCTGAACCCCTCGGTGCGGTCCCGGGCATTGATCGAGGCCAGGTCGCCTTCGAGCATGACGACCTTGCCCTCACCGCCCAGCTTGGTGCCGAGGAACCGGCAGGCCTTCTCGCCGTATGCGCGGTTGTCGGCGCGGACGATCATGTAGACGCGGCCGGTGTCAGGGCGGGTGTCCAGGGTGACCACGGGGATCTTCTGCGCGGACAACTGCCGCAGGACGGGCCCGATGGCACCGGTGCTCTGCGGAGCCAGCGCCACGCCCTTCACCCCGTGGATGATGAGCGTCTGTACGTTGGCGGCGAGATTGCCGACGTCGTTCTGCGAGTTGGTCGTCTCCAGCCTCAGGCCGAGCTCCTTGGCGAACTGAGGGGTGTACTTGATGTACGAAGTCCAGAAGTCGGTGTCGGAGCGGGGATAGTCGACGCCCACCATCGGGGCACCCTTCGCGCCGCCCCCCGAGTCGGTGCCGGAGCCGCCGCAGGCGCTGAGCGCGGCGACGGCGAGGACGGTGACGGCGCCGAGACCGGGATGTCTCAGGCATCTCTTCACGGCGGGCCCCCCTTGGGGGGCGGTTTCCTGCCGGAGATCAGGCCCGGGGGCGGACCGGTGGCCCGTGCATGCCGCCGTCGGCGACGAGATCGGTACCTGTGACGGCAGCGGGGAGCGGGCTCGCGAGGTACGCGTTCCGGCGTGGTTTCCGCTGCTCATCAGGCCTCCTCGCCACCACTGTAGACGTCGTGCCCCCGACCTGCGGGTGCTCGGCCGACGCACCGTGCATCCGTGACCACGGCGGGTTGTCACGTCGGCGGGTCCGTGGTGGCGGCGGCTCTAGTCCGAGCCGTACCCCCCGCTGTCGTGCTGGTTCCCGCAGTCGTCCCCGGGAGGTGCGGAGACCGTTGGGGCGGTGGGCGCGGGGCCGGATGGCGGCTCGGTCCCGGTGGGGCCGGGTGAGGGGTCCTGGGGGTCCTCAACAGGCCCGGGCTCCACGGGAGTCGGTGTCTCGGGCTGCGATGCGGGCGGGGAGGAGGGGACGGCCGGGGTTTCCCGCGCATCCTCGCTGGGGGGTTCCGAATCCTCCGGAGGCTCCTGGGTCGGAGGGGTCGGAGGGGTCGGAGGCGTCGGAGGGGTCGGAGGCGTCGGAGGCGTTGGGGGCGTTGGGGGCGTCGGGGTCTTTGGGGGCTTTGTGGTGGGAGGTGCCGGGGTCTTCGGGGGCTGCTTGGTAGGAGGTGCTGGGGCCTTCGGGGGCGGGTCGGTCGGAGCCGGGGGTTTCGGGTGCGGGGCGGGGGGCGCCGGCGGAGCCTTCGGGTCTTCGTTCGAACCACCCGACTTCGGCGGAGCCGGATCCGTGCCCTTCGGTGCGGGCTCGGTCGGCTCCTCCGGCGCGGTCCTGGTGGGCGGTGCTGTGTCGTCCGTCCTGCCGGTGTCGGCCGTGCGCGCCCGCTCGCCGCTCGGAACACCGGCCGCACGGGTCGACGTACCGTCCTTCCTCGGTGCCCCACTCCCGGCACCCGGCGCCGGCGCCTCGGCCACCGGTGCGTGGGCCACGGGCGCGTCGGCCACCGGCATCCGGTGCGGAATCCGGCCCGAGTCGGCCGGGCCGAGGACGAGCAGGAGCGCGGCGGCGCCCGCCACGACCGCCCCGGTGGCCGCCGCCACCTGCGTCTTCGAACCGCCGACCGCCGCTTGACGCACTGCGTGCAGCAGCCCGGCGTGTCCGCCGGCCGCCGTCGCCGCACCGGCAGACCCGGCGGCGAAGGCGAGCAGGAACTTGCCCGCACCGCCCACCGCGAACACGAGAAGCGCCGGCCCGACGAGCGCGGGCAGCCGGTCGTTGGCGCTCATCAGCGCGGCCAGCCGCCCCCGGCAGTCGTCGCACGCGTCCACATGCCCGAGCAGCCGCTCGGACTGCTTGGCCGTCGCCGCACCCCTTACATACGCGGGCATCCGCGCCCAGTACACCTGGCACGCGGGGTCGTCGGGCGCACCGGTCTGCGTCCGCAGGAACGCCTGCCGCATACCCTCCCGGGCCCGGTGCAACAGCACGGCCGTGGCACCCTCCTTGGTCCCGAGCTGCGGACCGATCGCGGCCAGCGGCTGTCCCTCCGCCTCCGCCAGCCACAGCGCCTTCACCCACCGCTCGGGCAACTGCTCCAGCACCCGTACCACCAGGTCGACGGAGGACACGCGCTCGGCGGGGTCGTCCGTGTGCGGATGAGCGTCCGTCTCGACCCGCTCCTCGCCGTGCGGGTCCCGCGGCGTCTCGCGCACCGCGCTCCCGGCGGCGATCGCGAGGTGCCGCACCGTCGTCATCAGATACGCCGGCACGTTGTCGATCTCGTGCCCCGCGGCCAGCCGCCGCCATACCCGGAAGTGCGCCTCGGCGACCAGGTCTTCGGCGGTCCAGGCGTTCCGGGTGAGCGAGCGGGCGTAGGCGACGAGTCGCGGCTGCTGTTCCTCATAGATCCGGGCGTACGCGGTCGTGGCGGCGTGGGACGCGGAAGCCGGTGCGGACACTGCAGTGGAACCGTCGGACATGGCGGAACGCTCCAGTTGCCTACTACTGAGGACGGAGAAGGTTTTGTAAACCTAGATGGCAAAAGGTTCAATCAAAGTTGCGGCGTATCGCCGATGTGACGCACGTCACGAGAGTTGATTTCTGTCGCGGCGTAATGACCGCGCCCCGAAGGGGCTCCCAAGAGGTACACAGGCCCAACGGGCCGCCGCAGAACCCGACATGCTCGAAATGCTCTACATGCCCGAAAAGGGAGCCCCCTCGTGTACATAGCCCTGGAGCAGCCCACCGGCGCCCACCTGCTCACCCCCGACCAGGAGGAGCTGGCGGTGCCCGTCACCCTCCGATATCTCTCCGACGACCCGCTGGCGGTGCATCTCGTCTTCCCGGCCTGGATCTCGCTCGACGAGGAGGAGGTGACCTGGACCTTCGCCCGCAGCCTCCTGGAGGAGGGCCTGGGCGGCCCCGCGGGTCTCGGCACGGTACGGCTCCGCCCCTACGGCCCGGCCCACACCGTCGTGGAACTCCACGCCCCGCAGGGCATCGCCGCGGTCCGCTTCGAAACCACCGCCCTGCACCGCTTCCTGCTCCGCTCCTACACGGTCACCGAGCCGGGCGGCGAGCCCCTGGAACCGGCCCTCGACCGGGGGCTCGCCTCTCTGTTCGGCGCTGTGTGAGGCTGGGGGCCACGGTTTCGCCGGCCAACGACCCCCGGGACGGATGAAGTTGCTGATCGCCGTCGCCGCGCTCTGGGGCGCGGCAGCAGGGGCGCTGCTGCCGAGGGCCGCCCACCGGTTCTCCGTGCAGGCGTACGGCCCCGGTGTCCTCGCCCTCACCACCGCCCTCGTCTGTGCGGCTCTGGCCGCCGCCACCGGCACCCGCCCCGAACTCGGTGTCTGGCTGCTGCTCGGGCCCGTCGGGGTGCTGCTGACGGTCGTCGACCTGAAAGTGCGGCGACTGCCCGACGCTCTGACGCTGCCGCTCGCGGGCACCGTCCTCGTGCTGCTCGGCGTGGTGACGCTGCTGCCCGAGCACGCCGGTGACTGGACGACAGCCCTGTACGGCGTCCTCGCGCTCGGCGGGTTCTTTCTCGTGCTGTCCCTCATCGAGCCGGACGGCATGGGCCTGGGGAACGTCAAGTTGGCGCTCGGGCTGGGCGCAGCCCTGGGCTGGTACGGCTGGCCCACGCTCATGCTCGGCACCCTCGCCGCCTTCCTGCTCGGGGCGTTGTACGGGGGCGCGGTCTCCGTCGCGCGGCGGGCCGGGCGGGAGGCGGCCGTCGCGTTCGGGCCTTTCCTGCTCGGCGGGGCGTTTCTCGGGCTGCTGATCGGGGCGTACACGGCCTGACGTAGGCTGGCCTGGTCTGTCCACAACCCTTGACGAAAGGGACGCCCCGGTGACCGAGAAGGCCGACCTTCAGTCCGTCCTCGACCGTGCCGCGGCCGGTGGTCGGATCACCCCCGAAGAGGCACTCGACCTCTACCGCGACGCCCCGCTGCATGCGCTGGGCGCCGCCGCCGACGCCGTGCGCCGCCGTAAGTACGCCGGCACCGAGCACATCGCGACGTACATCATCGAGCGCAACATCAACTACACGAACGTGTGTGTCACGGCGTGCAAGTTCTGCGCCTTCTACGCCGCTCCCAAGGACACCGCCAAGGGCTGGACGCGGGATCTGGACGACATCCTGCGGCGCTGTGCGGAGACCGTCGAGCTCGGCGGCACCCAGATCATGTTCCAGGGCGGGCACCACCCGGACTACGGCGTCGAGTACTACGAGAAGCACTTCGCCGCCATCAAGAAGGAGTTCCCGCAGCTCGTCATCCACAGCCTGGGGGCGAGCGAGGTCGAGCACATGGCCCGGATCTCCAAGGTGAGCGTGGAGGAGGCCATCTCGCGTATTCACGCCGCCGGGCTCGACTCGTTCGCGGGCGCCGGTGCCGAGCTGCTTCCCGAGCGGCCGCGCAAGGCCATCGCGCCGCTCAAGGAGTCCGGCGAGCGCTGGCTGGAGATCATGGAGACCGCGCACCGCCTGGGTGTCGAGTCGACGTCCACCATGCTCATGGGCACGGGCGAGACCAACGCCGAGCGCATCGAGCACCTGCGGATGATCCGTGACGTACAGGACCGGACGGGCGGCTTCCGCGCCTTCATCCCGTACACCTACCAGCCCGAGAACAACCACCTGAAGGGCCGCACCCAGGCCACGCTCTTCGAGTACCTGCGGATGATCGCCATCGCGCGGCTGTTCATGGACAACGTCCAGCACATCCAGGGTTCCTGGCTGACCACCGGCAAGGAGGTCGGGCAGCTGTCCCTGCACTACGGCGCCGACGACCTCGGATCGATCATGCTGGAGGAGAACGTCGTCTCCTCGGCCGGCGCCAAGCACCGCTCCAACCGGCTCGAGATCATCGACCTGATCAGGAAGGCGGGGCGCGTTCCCGCCCAGCGGACCACGACGTACGAGCACATCGTCGTCCACGACGACCCGGCGAACGACCCGGTCGACGAGCGGGTGATGTCGCACATCTCGTCCACGGCGATCGCGGGCGGCACCGCGCATCCCGAGCTGAAGCTGCTGGCCTCCAACTGACGTACCGGTGCTGACGATTCACACCGCGGACGAGGTCCGCACCGGCCGGGACGCCGAAGCGATCGAGGACGGAGCCGTGGCGGTCGAGGGGAACCGGATCGCCGCGGTGGGTCCGCTTGCCCAGGTGCGGGAGCGGTTTCCGCAGGCGCGGGTGCGGAGTTGGCCGGGCGTCCTGGAGCCCGGGCGGCTCCACGAGGGCCCGCTTCCCGATGCGCCGAGCCCGCGCGAACGCATCCATGCCGTGCTGAAGTCGGGCGCCGTGGCGATCCTCGCGCAGCACGCCGACTCGCCGGAACTGCGGGCGGCGGCCGACCGGAACGACGTCCTCGTACTGTCCGGTGCGGTGCCTTCGGTTCTGGTCGAGTCCGGCCGGGCCGACCTCGCCGTGTTCGACGAAACCGGCGCGTGCCTCGCGACGGTGTGCGCGGGGCGCCTCGTCCACAGGCGTCGTTAGCCCGCGAACGCCTTTCCGAAGGCTGCCGAAACCTCGTGGTGCCCGGTGTCGCCACTGTTGGGCGGCCGGCCGGAGGACGCGGCCGCGAAGAAGAAGCCCAGGGTCCTCCCCTGCGCGGGTGCCGTGGGTCGGGCTGCAAGAATGACGGTGTGACCCGCGCTTCCCTGAACAAGCAGCCGCACGAAGTCGCCTCGATGTTCGACGACGTGGCGGAACGGTACGACCTGACGAACGACGTGCTGTCGCTCGGCCAGGACCGGGTGTGGCGCAGGGAGGTGGCCCGGGCGGTCGATGCCCGGCCCGCGCAGAAGATCCTGGACCTGGCCGCCGGCACGGCCACGTCCTCGCTGCCCTTCGCCCGCACGGGCGCGTACGTCGTCCCCTGCGACTTCTCGCTCGGCATGCTCCAGGTCGGCAAGAAGAAGCACCCCTGGCTGCCGCTGACCGCGGGCGACGCGACGAAGCTGCCGTTCAAGGACGACACCTTCGACGCCGTCACGATCTCCTTCGGGCTGCGCAACGTGCAGGACTTCGACACGGCCCTGCGCGAGATGCACCGGGTGACCAAGCCCGGCGGCCGGGTGGTGATCTGCGAGTTCTCGCACCCGACCTGGGCGCCCTTCCGCACGGTCTACACCGAGTACCTGATGCGCGCCCTGCCGCCGGTCGCCCGCGCGGTCTCCTCGAACCCGGAGGCCTACGTCTACCTCGCCGAGTCCATTCGCGCCTGGCCCGACCAGCCCGCGCTGGCCGAGCACCTGCAGAAGGCCGGCTGGTCGAAGGTCGCGTGGCGGAACCTCACGGGCGGGGTCGTGGCCCTGCACCGCGGTTTCAAGGGCTGACGTTCAGGCGGAGCTGACGACGTACGGGTCGCCCGGCTCGTCCAGCTCGCGCTGCAGCCCGCCGGTGGGGGGCCTCGGGATGCGCGGCTCACGCACGCCTCCGCCGCCCTCTCCCTCGCCGAAGTCGAACCAGACGTAGATCACGGAGTCCGGCGGCACCTCCGCATTGGGCTGCGGGTACTGCCGTACGACGTACTCGACCACGGTCTGGTGGAAGTCGGGCCGGTCCGGCGCATTCAGGAAGAGGCCGGTCGCCTCCGCCGTCTTGCGCGCGTCCATGGCCATCAGTCCGACCAGCCGTGGCACGCGTACCTCGGGTGTTTTGGGTGTTATTCGCACAGATGTCACCCCCAGCGGTACTGGAAGGGTAACCGCACGGGGGTGTCGACCGGAAGCGTCAAGTATCTTTCTGTAGCAGTCGGTTACCGTGCGTCACGTACTGTGGAGCTGGAGCCGGAAGCAGAGGGCGTCCTCCTGGAGCCGGGGGTGCGGGAAGCTCTCCGCCGGCTCCATGCCCAGCCGCCTGGTGACCGCGATGGACCGCTCGTTCCCGGGCCTGACCATGGCCACCACACTCGGAACGCCCGCCGCCCTGAGCCGTTCCAGGGTCATCTGCGCGGCCGCGGTGGCATACCCCTTGCCCCAGAAGTCCCGCCCGAGCCGCCAGCCGATCTCGATCTCGCCCGTGGGGCCCCAGTCCTGCGGCCACGGCTGGGCGCCCGTGAAGCCCATGACCTGCCCGGACTCGTCGACCATGGTCCACAGGCAGAAGCCGAGTTCCGCGTCATGTCTGCGCTGCCGGGCGGTGAGCTCCTCGTAGACGGACAGGTCGGCGGATTTCCCGCCGTGGAACTCCATGACATCCGGGTCGTCGAAGACGCGATGCCAGGCGACCGCGTCCTCGTCGGTGGGGACGCGCAGCCGTACTACGGGGAGAGCTCGGTTCACGAGGGCAGCCCTTCAGCCTGGTGATCAATTCTGCTGAATAGACTGCCTGTGTCCAGTGCCGCTCGGCACAGAGATTTATCGAACTTGGGGAGATCCCGCCGTGACCGTCGTGACCGAGCCCCACTCCGAGCCCTCCCCCGAGCCCTTCTCCGAGAACACCGCCGATGTGATCGTCGTGGGCGCGGGCCCGGCCGGCTCCACCACGGCGTACCACCTCGCCAAGTCCGGCCTCGACGTCCTGCTGCTGGAGAAGACCGAGTTCCCGCGCGAGAAGGTCTGCGGCGACGGCCTGACTCCGCGCGCGGTCAAGCAGCTCGTGGCGATGGGCATCGACGTCTCCGAGGAGGCCGGCTGGCTGCGCAACAAGGGTCTGCGCATCATCGGCGGCGGCGTCCGCCTCCAGCTGGACTGGCCGGATCTCGCCTCCTTCCCGGACTACGGCCTCGTCCGCAAGCGCGACGACTTCGACGAGCAGCTCGCCCGCAACGCCCAGAAGGCGGGCGCCCGGCTCTTCGAGCGCTGCAACGTCGGCGCCCCG
Organism: Streptomyces sp. NPDC001492; assembly: GCF_053597275.1. Taxonomy (NCBI): domain Bacteria; kingdom Bacillati; phylum Actinomycetota; class Actinomycetes; order Kitasatosporales; family Streptomycetaceae; genus Streptomyces; species Streptomyces sp. NPDC001492. Next base: position 121,635 of record NZ_JBSFHW010000013.1, read on the forward strand.
ATCATCGACGACCGCACCGGCCGTATCACCGGCGTGCACGCCAAGCTGGGCGAGGAGAAGCGCGAAGTCACCTTCCACGCCCCGCTCGTGGTCGCCGCCGACGGCAACTCGACGCGCCTGTCGCTGGCCATGGGCCTGCACCGCCGCGAGGACCGCCCGATGGGCGTCGCGGTCCGTACGTACTTCGAGTCGCCCCGCCACGAGGACGACTACCTGGAGTCCTGGCTGGAACTCTGGGACCGCCGGGGCCCCCAGGACCGCCTGCTCCCCGGCTACGGCTGGATCTTCGGCATGGGCGACGGCACGTCCAACGTCGGCCTGGGCGTCCTGAACACCTCCGACTCCTTCAAGGAGCTCGACTGGCGCGAGGTCCTGAAGGCCTGGTGCGCCTCCATGCCGGAGGACTGGGGCTACACCCCGGACAACATGACCGGCCCGATCCGCGGCGCCGCCCTCCCGATGGCCTTCAACCGCCAGCCCCACTACACCAAGGGCCTGCTGCTGGTCGGCGACGCCGGCGGCCTGGTGAACCCCTTCAACGGCGAGGGCATCGCCTACGCCATGGAGTCCGGGCAGATCGCCGCCGACGTCATCGTCCAGGCCCACGCCCGCCCGACGCCTGCGAGCCGCGAACTCGCCCTGCAGCGCTACCCGCGTGTCCTCAAGGACACCTACGGCGGCTACTACACATTGGGCCGCGCCTTCGTGAAGCTCATCGGCAACCCGAAGGTCATGAAGATCGCGGCCCAGCGCGGTCTGACCCACCCCATGCTGATGAAGTTCACCCTGAAGCTGCTGGCGAACCTGACGGACCCGACCGGCGGCGACGCGATGGACCGCATCATCAACGGACTGAGCAGGGTGGCCCCGAAGGCGTGACCAGCTGCTGAGAGTCACCACGGTGGCGGCCCGGCGTGCGAACACCTCGTCGCGCGCCGGGCCGCCACGTGCCTGAGGGCGTCCTGCCGCTCCCGCGTGAAGAGCTGGTCCAGGCAGACCTGGCCGTTGCAGTGGTAGTGGTCGGGCTCGCGCCAGGCAGCGCCCTGAGTACCCCGTGCCCTCGATGCTGAGGGGCGCGCCGTCGTTGTCCCACCCGCGCACCACTGCCCGGTCCGGGAGCGGACCTGGCGACGACGGAAGGCGCCGACGAGTCCGCGCGACGGGCCCTCAACGCCCTCCTGGACGCGGACAATTCGGACGCCGAACCGTATGAGATCCGGGAGCCGAACCGGCCGCCGGAGACGGAGCCCCAGAAGCGGGTCGACGGCGGAAAGGACGGAGGGGCCGCTGCCCCCGAGCGGCTGCGGCCCTTCCGTGCGTCCGTGCAGCACGGGTTGTGCTGCGGGGTACGTCAGAGCACCCGCACCGCGCCGGTCGGCGGGTCGTAGGAGAGCGGCCTCTCGACCACACCGGTCGACGGGTTCTGCGCGCCGACGAACATGCCGTCGCCGACGTACACCGCCACGTGGTACGCGCTGCCCGCGCTGCCCCAGTACAGGATGTCGCCCGGCTGCAGGTTGCTCAGCGAGACCTGGGTGCCGGCGGTCGACTGGTCCTGCGAGACCCGCGGCAGGCTGATGCCGATCTGCTTGAAGGCGGTCTGCACCAGGCCCGAGCAGTCGTAAGCGGACGAACCAGTCGCACCGGACACATAGGCCTTACCGACCTGAGCCTTGACGAAGTTGACGATCGCGGCGGCCGAACCGGTGGCCGTGGACGTCGAGGTGCTCGTCGTGGCGGCGAGCGTGGTCCGCTCCGCGCTGCGGGAGGCTGCCTGCTCGGCAGCGGCCTTGCGGGCGGCCTCGGCCTTCTTCTTGGCCTCGGCCTTCTTCTTTGCCTCCGCGAGGTCCGCCTTGGCCTGCTTCGCGGCCTTTGCGGCGGCCGCGTCACGCTCGGCCTGCAGCTCGTAGTTCGCGGCTGCCTGCTGCGTGGCGTCCGCGGACTGGGCGACCTGAGTGGCCAGATCGGCCGTCAGGGTGGGCAGTTGCAGGGTCTGCGTGGTCTCGGCGGCGCTCGCCGAGGCCGACGCGCCCGCGGCAGCCATGCTGAGGACGCCACCGGCAACTCCGGCGCGCACCGCGAGACTCGTCGTCGCGCTGCGGCGGGGCTTCCGGTGGCTGCGTATGTGAGCGGTGTGGGACATGAGGACAACGGGTATCAGGGGCTCCTCCATACCTTCAAGAAACGTGTGGTGCGCCACAGTTGTTCAGCCGTCGGCCCGAATTCCGGGCGGCTCGCTCTTTATTGACGCCGTAACGGACATTGCGGACGCGGCCCATCAGGCCTGTGATCACGGCGTTTCATGATTACGCCCGAATTGCCCCGCACCTACCATTGGTTGGCGCAGGTGGCCAAGCCCCGTTCTCAGGCGCCTCTCGCGGTGTGGCGGAGGTCACGCAACGGTCACGGCAATGTGCGCGTCTCGCGCGAAGATCACGACCAGATTGCGCTCGGGTCACGACCGGGCCCCCGCTCGTGAATGCGTGCACGCGTCCACACCGCACCGCGCGCCTCCCTCTGATGTGTGAACGGGGCGCATTATCAGGACATCTCGTCCAAGACCAATTTGCATGCAAGGGAAGTCTCTTGATATTGAGACGCCCCTCCCCAGCTGCGCGGATGAGCGAAAATGTCACCTCTGGTGATCACTTGGACGCTTCACGTACGAAGATCACCGCTCATCCGACTTCATGATCCTTCATCAGGTGGTGGAGATCACAAAGGTTGTGCAATACCCCGTGTCGCAGATCACAGAGCGGCGGGCATAAGATGCGAGGCAGTTGGGCTTGTGACCTGCTTCACATGTTCTCGATCTTCGCCGGGACGCGCGGGGTTGGAGAGACGTATGAGGTGGGTGTGAGTCCGATGCCATCGCCAGCAGTCAGTGCCGACTGAGAGGAGCGAGGAGCGGTGAACGCGTATGCGCCCATCCTCGTACTGGGAGCCCTCGGGGCAGGCTTTGCGATCTTCTCCGTGGTCATGGCCACGCTGATCGGTCCGAAGCGGTACAACCGGGCCAAGCTCGAGGCCTACGAGTGCGGAATCGAGCCGACCCCCACGCCGGCCGGCGGCGGGCGCTTCCCCATCAAGTACTACCTGACGGCGATGCTCTTCATCGTCTTCGACATCGAGATCGTCTTCCTCTACCCCTGGGCCGTCACCTTCGACGCCCTGGGGATTTTCGGGCTCGTGGAGATGCTGCTCTTCGTGCTCACCGTCTTCGTCGCGTACGCGTACGTATGGCGGCGCGGCGGCCTGGAATGGGACTGAGGGGCCTTAACACATGGGACTCGAAGAAAAGCTGCCGAGCGGATTCCTGCTGACCACCGTCGAGCAGGCCGCGGGCTGGGTGCGCAAGGCGTCCGTCTTCCCGGCCACGTTCGGCCTCGCCTGCTGCGCCATCGAGATGATGACCACCGGCGCCGGCCGCTACGACCTGGCGCGCTTCGGCATGGAGGTCTTCCGCGGTTCGCCCCGCCAGGCGGACCTGATGATCGTGGCCGGCCGGGTGAGCCAGAAGATGGCGCCGGTGCTGCGCCAGGTCTACGACCAGATGCCGAACCCCAAGTGGGTGATCTCCATGGGGGTCTGCGCCTCCTCGGGCGGCATGTTCAACAACTACGCGATCGTCCAGGGCGTCGACCACATCGTGCCGGTCGACATCTATCTGCCCGGCTGCCCGCCACGGCCCGAGATGCTGATGGACGCCATCCTCAAGCTGCACCAGAAGATCCAGTCCTCCAAGCTCGGCGTGAACGCCGAGGAAGCGGCCCGCGAGGCGGAGGAAGCGGCGCTCAAGGCCCTGCCCACGATCGAGATGAAGGGGCTGCTGCGGTGAGCGACGCGAACGGCACCAACGGGGTCAACCCGGAGAAGGATCTCGGCGCCTCCAACCTCCCCGGCCAGCGCGGCGAGGGCGGTGAGGAGATCCGCGTCCAGCGCGGCATGTTCGGCGCCAACAACGGCGGCGACACCTCCGGCTACGGCGGCCTGGTCCGCTCGGTCCGCCTCCCGGGACCGGCGGCCCGCCCCTACGGCGGATGGTTCGACGAGGTCGCCGACGAACTGGAAGGCGCACTGGAGGAACAAGGACTCCTCCCGGACAACGCGATCGAGAAGACAGTCGTCGACCGCGGCGAACTCACCTTCCACATCGAACGCGAGCACCTGCTGCGCGTCGCCCGCACCCTGCGCGACGACCCCGCCCTGCGCTTCGAGCTCTGCACCGGTGTCAGCGGAGTCCACTACCCGCACGACAAGGGCCGCGAGCTGCACGCCGTCTACCACCTGCGCTCGATCACCCACAACCGGCTGATCCGCCTCGAAGTCAGCGCCCCGGACGCCGACCCGAAGATCCCGTCGCTGGTGTCGGTGTACCCGACGAACGACTGGCACGAGCGCGAGACCTACGACTTCTTCGGGATCGTCTTCGACGGTCACCCGGCCCTGACGCGGATCATGATGCCGGACGACTGGCAGGGCCATCCGCAGCGCAAGGACTACCCCCTCGGCGGCATCCCCGTCGAGTACAAGGGCGCCCAGATCCCGGCTCCGGACCAGCGGAGGTCGTACTCGTGAGCACTTCGCAAGCCTCTCCTCGCGAGACCACTGAAGGCACCGTATATACGGTCACCGGTGGTGACTGGGACGAGGTCGTCCAGTCAGCGGCCCGCGCCGACGACGAGCGCATCGTCGTCAACATGGGGCCCCAGCACCCCTCCACCCATGGAGTGCTCCGTCTGATCCTGGAGATCGAGGGCGAGACGGTCACCGAGGCCCGCTGCGGCATCGGCTACCTGCACACCGGCATCGAGAAGAACCTCGAGTTCCGCACGTGGACGCAGGGCACCACGTTCGTGACGCGCATGGACTACCTGACGTCCTTCTTCAACGAGACCGCCTACTGCCTCGCCGTCGAGAAGCTCCTCGGCATCGAGGACCAGATCACCGAGCGGGCCAAGATCATCCGGGTGCTCCTGATGGAGCTGAACCGGCTCTCCTCGCACCTGGTGTGCATCGCCACCGGCGGTATGGAACTGGGCGCCACCACGATCATGATCTACGGATTCCGTGATCGTGAAATGATTCTCGACATCTACGAGCTCATCACGGGCCTGCGCATGAACCACGCGTACATCAGGCCCGGCGGACTCGCGCAGGACCTGCCGCCCGGCGCGGTGGACCACATCCGCGAGTTCGTGAAGAAGATGAAGAAGAACCTCCCGGAGTACGACAAGCTCGCCACCGGGAACCCCATCTTCAAGGCCCGTATGCAGGACGTCGGCTACCTCGACCTGGCCGGCTGCATGGCCCTCGGCGCCACGGGGCCGATCCTGCGCTCCACCGGCCTCCCGCACGACCTGCGCAAGGCGCAGCCGTACTGCGACTACGAGACATACGACTTCGACGTCCCGACCGCCGACACCTGCGACTCCTACGGGCGCTTCCTGATCCGCCTGGAGGAGATGCGCCAGTCGCTCAGGATCGTCGAACAGTGCCTGGACCGGCTGCAGCCCGGACCGGTCATGGTCGCCGACAAGAAGATCGCCTGGCCCGCCCAGCTCGCCCTGGGACCGGACGGGCTCGGCAACTCCCTCGACCACATCAAGAAGATCATGGGCACCTCCATGGAGGCCCTGATCCACCACTTCAAGCTGGTCACCGAGGGCTTCCGCGTCCCGCCGGGACAGGTGTACGCGGCCGTCGAGTCACCCAAGGGCGAACTCGGGGTGCACGCCGTGTCCGACGGAGGCACCCGCCCCTTCCGGGTCCACTTCCGTGACCCGTCCTTCACCAACCTGCAGGCCATGGCGGCGATGTGCGAGGGCGGCCAGGTCGCCGACGTCATCGTCGCCGTCGCGTCCATCGACCCCGTGATGGGAGGCGTCGACCGGTGACCACCAGTTCCTCTGGCGTCAGCCTGGGCATGCCCGAACTGCCCGCGCCCGCCTACCCGGACGACGTCCGAGCCCGGCTCGAGGCGGATGCGCGCGAGGTGATCGCCCGCTACCCCGACTCCCGGTCCGCGCTCCTGCCGTTGCTGCATCTCGTGCAGTCGGAGGAGGGCCATGTCACGCGCACCGGGATGCAGTTCTGCGCGGACGTGCTGAACCTGACCACGGCCGAGGTCACCGCCGTCGCCACCTTCTACACGATGTACCGGCGCAAGCCGAGCGGTGACTACCAGGTGGGCGTCTGCACCAACACCCTGTGTGCGGTGATGGGCGGTGACGCGATCTTCGAGGAGCTCCAGGAGCACCTGGGCGTCGGCAACGGTGAGACCACCGACGACGGCAAGGTCACCCTGGAGCACATCGAGTGCAACGCGGCCTGCGACTTCGCGCCCGTGGTGATGGTCAACTGGGAGTTCTTCGACAACCAGTCCCCGGCCAGCGCCAAGCGCCTCGTCGACGACCTGCGCGCGGGACGGCCGGTCGAGCCCACGCGCGGGGCGCGCCTGTGCACCTTCAAGGAGACCGCGCGGATTCTGGCCGGCTTCCCCGACGAGCGGCCAGGGGCCGTCGAGGAGAGCGGCAGTGCGGGACCGGCGTCGCTGGTGGGCCTTCGCCTGGCAAGGGGAGAGGCCGCACCCGCGCGCGTGGTCCATCCGCGGGACGGCGGCCCGCACGAGGACGAGCCGCAGGACAGCGCAGTGCACGAGCCGTCGCCGACCGAGCACCTCAGCTCACACGATGCGCCACAGGACACGTCGGCCTCCGACCCGGCCCACCCGGCAGGGCCTGCCGCCGAGGAGGGGGAGTGATGACCTTGGCACCCGAACTCAGGAACAACAGCCCCGAGAAGCTGCTCGCACCCGTGCTGTCGGCCTTCTGGGACGAGGACCGGTCCTGGACCCTGGACGTCTACCGAAGGCACGAGGGATACGAGGGGCTCCGCAAGGCGCTCGCGATGTCCCCGGACGACCTGATCGCGTACGTCAAGGACTCCGGGCTGCGCGGCCGCGGCGGCGCGGGATTCCCCACGGGAATGAAATGGCAGTTCATTCCCCAGGGAGATGGAAAGCCGCACTATCTAGTTGTCAACGCCGACGAATCGGAGCCGGGAACCTGCAAGGACATCCCGCTCCTCTTCGCGAACCCGCACAGCCTCATCGAGGGCATTGTCATCGCGTGTTACGCCATCAGGTCTTCGCATGCCTTCATCTATCTGCGTGGTGAAGTCGTCCCCGTTCTGCGGCGGTTGCACGAGGCCGTGCGCGAGGCCTACGAGGCCGGCTACCTCGGCGAGAACATCCTGGGCAGCGGGCTGAACCTCCAGCTCACCGTGCACGCCGGCGCCGGCGCGTACATCTGCGGTGAGGAGACCGCACTGCTCGACTCGCTCGAAGGCCGCCGGGGTCAACCGCGGCTCCGTCCCCCCTTCCCTGCGGTGGCGGGCCTCTATGCGTGCCCGACTGTTGTGAACAACGTCGAGTCGATCGCGTCGGTTCCCGCAATTCTGCACCGGGGCAAGGAATGGTTCCGGTCGATGGGCAGCGAGAAGTCCCCCGGCTTCACGCTCTACTCGCTCAGCGGCCATGTCGCGAGCCCCGGCCAGTACGAGGCCCCGCTCGGCATCACACTCCGCCAGCTGCTCGAGATGAGCGGCGGCATGCGGCCGGGCCACCGCCTCAAGTTCTGGACGCCGGGCGGCTCTTCGACGCCGATGTTCACCGACGAGCACCTCGACGTACCTCTCGACTACGAGGGAGTGGGCGCCGCCGGATCCATGCTCGGCACCAAGGCCCTGCAGTGCTTCGACGAGACGACCTGCGTCGTACGCGCCGTCACCCGCTGGACCGAGTTCTACGCCCACGAGTCCTGCGGCAAGTGCACACCGTGCCGTGAAGGGACGTACTGGCTCGTGCAGTTGCTGCGCGACATCGAGGCCGGCAAGGGCGTGATGTCCGACCTCGACAAGCTGAACGACATCGCCGACAACATCAACGGCAAGTCCTTCTGCGCCCTCGGCGACGGCGCCGCCTCGCCGATCTTCTCCTCGCTGAAGTACTTCCGCGAGGAGTACGAGCAGCACATCACGGGCCGCGGCTGCCCCTTCGACCCGGCCAAGTCGACGGCCTGGGCCGACCGCACGGAGGTGAACGCATGACCGTGACCACCAGCGCTCCCACAGGTGGGGGAGAGGCGGCGGTCCCGCCGGAGGATCTCGTGACGCTGACCATCGACGGCGCCGAGATCAGTGTGCCCAAGGGCACCCTGGTCATCCGGGCCGCCGAACAGCTCGGCATCGAGATCCCCCGCTTCTGCGACCATCCCCTGCTCGACCCGGCCGGCGCCTGCCGCCAGTGCATCGTCGAGGTCGAGGGCCAGCGCAAGCCGATGGCGTCCTGCACCATCACGTGCACGGACGGCATGGTGGTGAAGACCCACCTCACCTCGCCGGTCGCCGAAAAGGCCCAGCACGGTGTGATGGAGCTCCTCCTCATCAACCACCCGCTGGACTGCCCGGTCTGCGACAAGGGCGGCGAGTGCCCCCTGCAGAACCAGGCGATGTCCCACGGGCAGGCCGAGTCCCGCTTCGAGGGCAAGAAGCGCACGTACGAGAAGCCCGTGCCGATCTCCACGCAGGTGCTGCTCGACCGTGAGCGGTGCGTGCTGTGCGCCCGCTGCACCCGCTTCTCCAACCAGATCGCGGGCGACCCGATGATCGAGCTGGTCGAGCGGGGCGCGCTCCAGCAGGTCGGCACCGGTGAGGGCGACCCCTTCGAGTCGTACTTCTCCGGCAACACCATCCAGATCTGCCCGGTGGGCGCGCTGACCTCGGCGGCCTACCGCTTCCGCTCCCGTCCCTTCGACCTGGTGTCCTCGCCGAGCGTGTGCGAGCACTGCTCCGGCGGCTGCGCCACCCGCACCGACCACCGGCGCGGCAAGGTCATGCGGCGCCTCGCCGCCAACGACCCCGAGGTCAACGAGGAGTGGATCTGCGACAAGGGCCGGTTCGGGTTCCGGTACGCACAGCAGCGGGACCGGCTCCAGACACCCCTCGTACGGAACGCGGAGGGCGACCTCGAACCGGCCTCCTGGCCTGAGGCGCTGCAGATCGCCGCTCAGGGACTGCTCGCCTCTCGCGGCAGGACCGGTGTCCTGACCGGCGGCCGCCTCACCGTCGAGGACGCCTACGCGTACAGCAAGTTCGCGTGCGTGGCCCTCGACACGAACGACATCGACTTCCGCGCGCGCGTGCACGGCAGCGAGGAGGCCGACTTCCTCGCCGCGAAGATCGCCGGACGCGGACGTGATCTCGACGGTACGGGCGTCACGTACACCTCTCTGGAGAAGGCGCCCGGCGTTCTGCTGGTCGGGTTCGAGGCCGAGGAGGAGGCGCCCGGCGTCTTCCTGCGGCTGCGCAAGGCCTGGCGCAGCCATGGCCAGCAGGTGTTCTCGCTCGCCACGCACGCCACGCGCGGTCTGGAGAAGGCCGGGGGCACGCTGCTGCCGGCCGCCCCGGGCACCGAGACCGAGTGGCTGGACGCACTGGCGAGCGGGGTCGGGCTGGAGGACGACGGGGCCAGGGCGGCCGAGGCGCTGCGCGCCGAGGGCGCGGTGATCGTCGTCGGCGAGCGGCTGGCCGCCGTGGCAGGCGGGCTGACCGCAGCCGTACGGGCCGCCTCCGCGACCGGCGCCCGGCTGGTGTGGATCCCGCGGCGGGCCGGTGAGCGCGGTGCCCTGGAGGCGGGCGCGCTGCCGTCGCTGCTGCCGGGCGGCCGCCCGGCCACCGATCCACGCGCGCGTGAGGAGGTCGCCGCGGCCTGGGGCCTCGCCGAACTTCCGCACCGCTACGGACGCGACACCACTCAGATCGTCGAAGCCGCGGCGACCGGCGAGCTGCAGGCACTGCTGGTCGCGGGCGTCGAGGTCGCCGACCTGCCGGACCCGGCACGCGCGCGTGAAGCGCTGCAGGAGGCCGGCTTCGTGGTGTCCCTGGAGCTGCGCCCCAGTGAGGTCACCGAACGCGCCGATGTCGTCCTTCCCGTCGCCGCGGTCGCCGAGAAGGCCGGGACCTTCCTCAACTGGGAAGGCCGGGTGCGGTTCTTCGAGGCCGCGATCAAGCCGGACCAGATGACCCGCCGCCCCGCGCCCACCGACGCGCGCGTGCTGCAGATGCTGGCCGACGCCATGGATGTCCACCTGGGTCTGCCGGATCTGCGCACCGTACGCGCGGAGATCGACCGGCTCGGTCCGTGGGACGGCCCCCGGGCCACGGAACCCCTGGAGACCGCGGCCCCGTTGCCGCGGCCCGCCGCCGGGGAAGCCGTACTGGCCGGCCATCGGCTGCTGCTCGACCAGGGGCTCCTCCAGGAGGGCGACGAAGCGCTCGCCGGAACGCGGCACGCCGCCCACGCGCGCGTGTCGGCCGCGACCGCCGCCGAGGCGGGCGTCAAGGACGGCGACACCCTCGCGGTGACCGGTCCCTCCGGAGCGGTCGAACTCCCGCTGCGGATCGCTCAGATGCCCGACCGGGTGGTCTGGCTCCCGCTGAACTCCGCAGGCGGGGGCGTCGCCTCCGACACCGGGGCGCTGCCCGGCGCTCTCGTCCGTATCGGCCCGGCGACGCTCGTCGGCGAGGCCCCCGAGGAGGTGGAGGCATGAGCCCGTACCTCGCCGCTGAAGACCTCTCGATGTTCGGCCGCGACCCCTGGTGGCTGGTCGTCGTCAAGGCGGTCTTCTGCTTCGCCTTCCTGATGGTGACCGTGCTGTTCTCCATCGTCTGGGAGCGCAAGGTCGTCGCCTGGATGCAGCTGCGCATCGGCCCCAACCGGCACGGCCCCTGGGGCATGCTCCAGTCCCTCGCCGACGGCATCAAGCTGATGCTGAAGGAAGACGTCATCGTCAAACGCGCGGACAAGGTCGTCTACGTCCTCGCGCCGATCATCGCGGCCATCCCGGCCTTCATGGCGATCGCGGTGATCCCCTTCGGCCCGGCCGACAACGAGATCTCCATCTTCGGCACCCGCACCACGATGCAGCTCACCGACCTGCCGATCGCGATGCTCTACATCCTCGCGGTCGCCTCGGTCGGCATCTACGGCATCGTGCTGGCGGGTTGGAGTTCCGGATCCACCTATCCGCTCCTCGGTGGCCTGCGCTCCTGCGCACAGATGATCTCCTACGAGATCGCGATGGGCGCCGCCTTCGCCTCCGTGTTCCTCTACTCGGGGTCGATGTCGACGTCGACGATCGTCGAGCAGCAGCACGACCGCTGGTACATCGTGCTGCTGCCGGTCTCCTTCATCCTCTACATCGTCACGATGGTCGGCGAGACCAACCGCGCCCCCTTCGACATGCCGGAGTCCGAGGGCGACCTGGTCGGCGGCTTCAACACCGAGTACTCGTCGATCAAGTTCGCGATGTTCATGCTCGCCGAGTACGTGAACATGGTGACGGTCTCGGCAGTGTCGACCACCCTCTTCCTCGGCGGCTGGCGCGCCCCCTGGCCGATCAGCACCTTCTGGGAGGGTGCCAACCACGGCTGGTGGCCGCTGCTCTGGTTCGTGATCAAGGTGCAGCTGCTGCTGTTCCTCTTCATCTGGCTGCGCGGCACCCTCCCGCGGGTCCGCTACGACCAGCTGATGAAGCTCGGCTGGAAGGTCCTCATCCCGGTCTCCGTGGTCTGGCTGATGCTGGTCGCGACCGTCCGGGCCATGAAGAACGAGAACTACGACTTCGCCGACATCGCCCTCTACATCGGCGGCGGCGTCCTCGCCCTGCTGCTCCTGTCCTTCGTCGTCGACATCTTCCGCGACAAGGGCGGGAAGGCCGAGCAGCCTGCCGAACAGGCCGCCGGATTCGACCCGATGGCGGGCGGATTCCCCGTACCGCCACTGCCGGGACAGGAGTTGCCGCCGGTGCCGAGGCGCAGTCCGCGCCGCGAGCGAGAGCTGATTGTCAGTGGTGGGTCGGATACTGCCAGTGACGGATCTTCGGATGGAAAGGAGGCGTCCGATGGCTGAGGAGCCCAAGGAGACCAAGCCCGGTTTCATGAACCCCGTCGCAGGCTTCGGCGTGACCTTCAAGGCCATGTTCAAGAAGCGGCTGACCGAGCAGTACCCGGAGCAGCAGAAGACCACCGCCCCCCGGTTCCACGGACGGCACCAGCTCAACCGCCATCCGGACGGCCTGGAGAAGTGTGTGGGCTGCGAGCTGTGCGCCTGGGCCTGCCCCGCCGACGCCATCTATGTGGAGGGCGCCGACAACACGGACGAGGAGCGCTACTCGCCGGGCGAGCGGTACGGGCGCGTGTACCAGATCAACTACGCCCGCTGCATCCTGTGCGGCCTGTGCATCGAGGCGTGTCCCACCCGCGCGCTCACGATGACCAACGAGTTCGAACTCGCGGACAGCAGCCGCGCCAACCTCATCTACACCAAGGAGCAGCTGCTCGCCGGTCTCGAAGAGGGCATGGTCGACAGCCCGCACGCCATCTATCCGGGGATGGACGAGCAGGACTACTACCGGGGGCTCGTCACCGAGGCCGCGCCCGGCACCGAGCGCCAGGCGGCCCCCTCCAAGGGCGAGGTCACCCAGGAGGCCGCCTCCACCTTCGGCGAGGACGAGCCCGCCTCGGAGAAGGTGATCGGCCGATGAGCGCGCAACTCGCCGCCTACTCCACCTCCACCGGAGAGGCCTTCCAGTTCTGGGTCCTCGGCACCGTCGCCGTGATCGGAGCCCTGGCCACCGTCTTCATGAAGAGGGCCGTGCACAGCGCGCTCTCGCTGGCCGGCACCATGATCATCCTGGCGGTCTTCTACCTCGCCAACGGCGCCTACTTCCTGGGCATCGTGCAGATCGTCGTCTACACCGGCGCGATCATGATGCTGTTCCTCTTCGTGGTGATGCTCGTCGGCGTGACGGCCGCGGACTCCCTGAAGGAGACCATCAAGGGCCAGCGCTGGCTGGCCCTTCTCTGCGGCCTCGGCTTCGGCGTCCTGCTGCTCGCCGGGATCGGCAACGCCTCCCTCAAGGACTTCAACGGTCTGGGCGAGGCGAACGCGAACGGCAATGTGGAGGGCCTCGCGGCCCTCATCTTCACCAAGTACGTCTTCGCCTTCGAAATCACCGGCGCCCTGCTGATCACGGCCGCCGTCGGCGCCATGGTGCTCACGCACCGCGAGCGCACCGAACGCGCCAAGACCCAGCGCGAGCTGTCCGAACAGCGCGTCCGGGAAGGCAAGTACGTGCCGCCGCTGCCGGCGCCCGGCGTGTACGCCCGGCACAACGCGGTGGACATCGCGGGCCTGCTGCCCGACGGCACCCCGTCCGAGCTCACGGTCAGCAAGACGCTGCGTGATCGCGGCCAGATCCGTGACGTGTCGGCGGAGGCGCTCAACGACCTGCGGGCGCTGGAGCAGCGTGCGGAGGAGCGCCTGGAGCGGACCGCGATCGATCCGGCGAACCTCAAGCGGGCCGAGGAGGCGTCGAAGTGAACCCGGTCAACTACCTGTATCTTGCCGCCCTGTTGTTCACGATCGGCGCCACCGGCGTACTGATCAGGCGCAACGCGATCGTCGTGTTCATGTGCATCGAGCTCATGCTCAACGCCTGCAACCTCGCGTTCGTCACCTTCTCCCGGATGCACGGCAATCTCGACGGCCAGATCATCGCCTTCTTCACGATGGTCGTGGCCGCCGCGGAGGTCGTGGTCGGGCTCGCGATCATCGTGTCCCTGTTCCGTTCCCGCCACTCGGCCTCGGTCGACGACGCCAGCCTGATGAAGCTCTGAGGGGTCGCTGAATCGTGGAGAACCTGATTGCGCTGCTGGTGGCGGCGCCACTGCTCGGAGCGGCCGTACTGCTGTGCGGCGGTCGGCGGCTCGACGCCGTCGGCCACTGGATCGGCACGGTCCTCGCCGGCGCCTCCTTCGTCATCGGCGTCGTCCTCTTCGCCGACCTGCTCGGCAAGAACGCCGAAGACCGGACCCTGATCCAGCACCTGTACACCTGGGTCCCGGTCGAGAGCTTCCAGGCGGACGTCACCTTCCGCCTCGACCAGCTGTCGATGACGTTCGTCCTGCTGATCACCGGCGTCGGCTCGCTGATCCATCTGTACTCGGTCGGGTACATGGAGCACGACGAGCGTCGCCGCCGCTTCTTCGGCTATCTGAACCTGTTCCTCGCGGCGATGCTGCTGCTCGTCCTCGCCGACAACTACCTGCTGCTGTACGTCGGCTGGGAGGGCGTCGGCCTCGCCTCCTACCTGCTGATCGGCTTCTGGCAGCACAAGCCCAGCGCGGCGACGGCGGCGAAGAAGGCCTTCCTGGTCAACCGCGTCGGCGACATGGGCCTGTCCATCGCCATCATGCTGATGTTCACGACCTTCGGGACCTTCGCCTTCGGGCCGGTCCTCAGCCACACCGGGGACACCGGCGAGGGCAGGCTCACCGCCATCGGCCTGATGCTGCTGCTCGCCGCCTGCGGCAAGTCCGCCCAGGTGCCGCTGCAGTCCTGGCTCGGGGACGCGATGGAGGGCCCGACCCCGGTCTCGGCCCTCATCCACGCCGCGACCATGGTGACCGCGGGCGTCTACCTCATCGTCCGCTCCGGAGCGATCTTCAACGGCGCGCCCGACGCACAGCTGGCGGTCACCGTGGTCGGTGCCGTCACGCTCCTGTTCGGTGCGATCGTCGGTTGCGCGAAGGACGACATCAAGAAGGCGTTGGCCGGCTCGACCATGTCGCAGATCGGCTACATGGTGCTGGCGGCGGGCCTCGGCCCCATCGGCTACGTCTTCGCGATCATGCACCTGGTGACGCACGGCTTCTTCAAGGCCGGGCTCTTCCTCGGCGCCGGATCGGTCATGCACGGCATGAACGACGAGGTCGACATGCGGAAGTACGGCGGCCTGCGCAAGTACATGCCGGTCACCTTCATCACCTTCGGCCTCGGCTACCTCGCGATCATCGGCTTCCCGGGCCTGTCCGGCTTCTTCTCCAAGGACAAGATCATCGAGGCGGCCTTCGCGAAGGGCGGCACCGAGGGCTGGATCCTCGGCGGCGCGGCGCTGCTGGGCGCGGCCATCACCGCCTTCTACATGACGCGCGTGATGCTGATGACGTTCTTCGGCGAGGAGCGCTGGCGCAACCAGCCCACCCGCTCCCCTGAGGCGCCGAGCGCGGAGCCCGCCGCCGAGCACCACGGCGAGCACGCCGAACCGCACCCGCACGAGTCCCCGAAGGTCATGACGATCCCCATGATCGTGCTGGCCGTCGGCTCGGTCTTCGGCGGCGCGTTCTTCAGCATCGGCGACCGCTTCCTGCACTGGCTGGAGCCCGTCACCGGCCACAGCGAGGGCAACTCCCCGCTGAGCGCGGCGGCGGTCACCGGCGGGACGATGGTCTGCCTGCTCATCGGCGTCGGCATCGCGTACGCCATGTACGGCCGCCGCCCGGTCCCGTCCGTCGCCCCCCGCGGATCGCTGCTCACCCGGGCCGCCCGCCGCGACCTGCTGCAGGACGACTTCAACCACGTCGTCCTGGTCCGCGGCGGCGAGCACCTCACACGCTCCCTGGTGTACGTCGACCACACCCTGGTCGACGGCGTCGTCAACGGCACGGCCGCGTCGGTCGGCGGCCTGTCCGGACGCATGCGCAAGCTGCAGAACGGCTTCGCGCGGTCGTACGCGGTCTCGATGTTCGGCGGTGCGGCGGTCCTCATCGCCGCGACCCTGCTGATGAGGGCGGTCTGATACCGATGTCCTTTCCTCTGCTGACAGCGACGGCGGTGCTCCCGGCGATCGGGGCCATCGCCACGGCCGCCGTACCGGCCGCGCAGCGCACCGCCGCCAAATGGCTCGCGCTGATCGTCTCGCTCGCCACACTCGCCCTCGCGGTCACGATCCTGGTCCGCTTCGACCCGGACGGCGGCCGCTACCAGCTCACCGAATCCCACGCGTGGATCAAGGACTTCGGGGTCAGGTACGAGCTGGGCGTCGACGGCATCGCGGTGGCGCTGATCGCGCTGACCGCCCTGCTGATCCCGTTCATCATCCTTGCGGGCTGGCATGACGCCGACCCGCTGGAGACCGGAAGCAAGCGGTGGCGGCCGACGCAGGGCTTCTTCGCCCTGATCCTCGGCGTCGAGGCGATGGTGATCATCTCCTTCGAGGCCACCGACGTCTTCCTCTTCTACATCTTCTTCGAAGCCATGCTGATCCCGATGTACTTCCTCATCGGCGGTTTCGGGGACCGTGCGCACGAGCACGGCGAGGAAGCGGCGTCCACGCAACGGTCGTACGCGGCCGTGAAGTTCCTCCTCTACAACCTGGTCGGCGGCCTGATCATGCTGGCCGCCGTGATCGGGCTGTACGTGGTGGCCGGGAACTTCAGCCTCCAGGAGATCGCGCAGGCCCGCGCGAACGGCTCGCTCCACATGGCGACCAACACCGAACGCTGGCTGTTCCTCGGTTTCTTCTTCGCCTTCGCGGTGAAGGCGCCGCTGTGGCCGCTGCACACCTGGCTGCCCAACGCCATGCAGGAGGCCACCGCCCCGGTCGCCGTCCTCATCACCGCGGTCGTCGACAAGGTGGGCACCTTCGCGATGCTCCGCTTCTGCCTCCAGCTCTTCCCGGAGGCCTCGAAGTGGGCGACGCCCGCCATCCTCGTCCTCGCCCTGATCAGCATCATCTACGGGGCGCTGCTCGCCGTCGGGCAGCGGGACATCAAGCGGCTGGTGGCGTACGCGTCGATCTCCCACTTCGGGTTCATCATCCTGGGCATCTTCGCGATGACCAGCCAGGGCCAGTCCGGAGCGACGCTCTACATGGTCAACCACGGCATCTCCACCGCCGCGCTGATGCTGGTGGCGGGCTTCCTGATCTCGCGGCGCGGCTCGCGGCTCATCGCCGACTACGGCGGTGTGCAGAAGGTCGCCCCCGTCCTCGCCGGCACCTTCCTGGTCGGCGGCCTGGCCACCCTGTCGCTCCCCGGTCTCGCGCCGTTCGTGAGTGAGTTCCTGGTCCTGGTCGGCACCTTCACGCGCTACCCGGCCATCGGGATCATCGCCACCTTCGGCATCGTGCTCGCCGCGCTCTACACCCTCGTCCTGTACCAGCGGACGATGACCGGCCCGGTGAAACAGGAGGTCTCCGCGATGCCGGACCTCAGGGCACGCGAACTCGTGGTCGTCGCCCCCCTGATCGTGTTGCTGATCTTCCTGGGCGTCTATCCGAAGCCGGTCACCGACATCGTCAATCCGGCGGTGAAGTCGACCTTGTCCGACGTACACAAGAAGGACCCCAAGCCTGAGGTGGAGGCGGTGGCCAAGTGAGCGCATCAGCCGTCCACAGCCTGTGGACAACGGCGGCAACCGCAGCCGATCCGATTTCCAAGATCAATGCTCCGAAGATCGAATACGGGCAGTTGTCGCCCACCTTGATCGTCGTGGGCGCGGCGATCGTCGGGGTACTGATCGAGGCCTTCGTGCCGCGCAGGTCCCGCTACTACGCCCAGGTGTTCGTGTCCGCCGTCGCGCTCTGCGCCGCCTTCGCGGCGGTCGTCGGACTCGCGGCCGACGGGTACGGCACCACCAAGGCGCACATCGCGGCGATGGGCGCGATCGCGGTCGACGGGCCGTCCCTGTTCCTGCAGGGCACGATCCTGCTGGCCGGACTGGTCGGCCTGTTCACCTTCGCCGAGCGGCGCCTGGACCCGGAGGCACACGGCAACCGCGTCGACTCGTTCGCCGCGCAGGCCGCGTCCGTGCCCGGCAGCGACAGCGAGAAGGCGGCCGTGAAGGCCGGGTTCACCACCACCGAGGTGTTCCCGCTGCTGCTCTTCGCGATCGCCGGCATGCTGGTCTTCCCGTCGGCCAACGACCTGCTGACCCTGTTCGTGGCCCTGGAAGTCTTCTCGCTGCCGCTGTACCTGCTGTGTGCCCTCGCCCGCCGCAAGCGGCTCATGTCGCAGGAAGCCGCGGTGAAGTACTTCCTGCTCGGCGCGTTCGCCTCCGCGTTCACGCTGTTCGGCATCGCACTGCTCTACGGCTACGCGGGCTCCGTGTCGTACGCGACGATCGCGCATGTCGTCGACGGTTCGGTCACGAACGTCGACCCGGCGCTCGCCGACACGATGGGCAACGACGCCCTGCTGCTCGTCGGCGGCGCGATGATCGTCATGGGGCTGCTGTTCAAGGTCGGCGCCGTCCCGTTCCACATGTGGACCCCGGACGTCTACCAGGGCGCACCGACACCGGTGACCGGGTTCATGGCAGCGGCGACCAAGGTGGCCGCGTTCGGTGCGCTCCTTCGGCTGCTCTACGTCGTCCTGCCCGGCCTGCGCTGGGACTGGCGCCCGGTCATGTGGGCCGTCGCGATCGTCACCATGCTCGGCGGCGCGATCGTCGCGATCACGCAGACCGACATCAAGCGGCTGCTGGCGTACTCGTCGATCGCACACGCCGGATTCATCCTCGCGGGTGTCATCGCCACGTCGAAGGACGGCGTCTCCTCCGTCCTCTTCTACCTGGGCGCGTACTCCTTCGTGACCATCGGCGCCTTCGCGGTGGTGACCCTGGTGCGCGACGCGGGCGGCGAGGCGACGCATCTGTCCAAGTGGGCGGGGCTCGGCAGGCGTTCACCACTGGTGGCGGCCGTGTTCGCGGTGTTCCTGCTGGCCTTCGCCGGCATTCCGCTGACCTCCGGCTTCGCCGGGAAGTTCGCCGTGTTCAAGGCGGCGGCGGAAGGCGGGGCGGCCCCGCTGGTCGTGGTCGGTGTGATCTCGTCCGCGGTCGCGGCCTTCTTCTACATCCGCGTGATCGTGCTGATGTTCTTCAGCGAGCCGCGGCCCGAGGGCCCGACCGTCGCCGTGCCGTCGCCGCTGACCATGGCCGCGATCGGGCTCGGCGTCGTGGTCACGCTGGTGCTCGGTGTGGCACCGCAGTACTTCCTGCACCTGGCGAGCCAGGCAGGAGTGTTCGTGCGCTGACCTGCACGAACCTGCGTTGAGCGGGTGTGGGCCCCGGTTCTCGAACAGGAACCGGGGCCCACACTGCCGTGAGGAGGGGGTGCGGGCCTGTGGATAACTCTCGGGCTGTCAGTGCGGGCCCCTATCGTGGAGGCAGTGGTCGAGGGACGACGTACGGGGGACGGAACTATGCGTGGGACGGGCGGGATCAGCGAGATGCCAGGGGTGACAGACAGCGAGGCGCTGGCCACGCTGCACCGGGTCTTCGGCTACGAGGCCTTCCGCGGCGAGCAGGAAGCCGTCATCGAGCATGTGGTGGCCGGCGGCGACGCCGTGGTCCTGATGCCGACCGGCGGCGGCAAATCGCTGTGCTACCAGATCCCCGCCCTGGTCAGACCCGGTACAGGCATCGTGATCTCGCCCCTCATCGCGCTGATGCAGGACCAGGTGGACGCGCTGCGGGCGCTCGGCGTGCGCGCCGGGTTCATGAACTCCACGCAGGACTTCGACGAGCGCAGGGTCGTCGAGGCCGAGTTCCTGGCCGGGGAGCTGGACCTGCTCTACCTCGCGCCGGAGCGGCTGCGCCTCGACTCGACGCTGGACCTCCTCTCCCGCGGCAAGATCGCGGTCTTCGCGATCGACGAGGCACACTGCGTGTCCCAGTGGGGCCACGACTTCCGCCCCGACTATCTCGCCCTGTCCCTCCTCGGCGAGCGCTGGCCGGACGTCCCACGGATCGCGCTCACGGCCACGGCCACGCACGCCACGCACCAGGAGATCACCCAGCGGCTGCACATGCCGACGGCCCGGCACTTCGTCGCCAGCTTCGACCGGCCCAACATCCAGTACCGGATCGTGCCCAAGGCCGACCCCAAGAAGCAGCTGCTGAGCTTCCTGCGGCAGGAGCATGAAGGGGACGCGGGCATCGTCTACTGCCTGTCCCGCAAGTCGGTGGAGTCGACGGCGGAGTTCCTGAGCCGCAACGGCATCGAGGCGGTGCCCTACCACGCAGGCCTGGACGCGGGCACGCGCGCAGCACACCAGTCCCGCTTCCTGCGGGAGGAAGGCCTGGTCGTGGTCGCGACCATCGCCTTCGGCATGGGCATCGACAAGCCGGACGTCCGGTTCGTCGCCCACCTCGACCTGCCGAAGTCGGTCGAGGGCTACTACCAGGAGACGGGACGGGCCGGCCGGGACGGACTCCCCTCGACGGCATGGATGGCGTACGGCCTCAACGACGTCATACAGCAGCGCAAACTGATCCAGTTGGGCGAGGGCGACGAGGCGTTCAGGCGCCGGGCCGCCGCCCACCTCGACTCGATGCTGGCGCTGTGCGAGACCGCCCAGTGCCGGCGCGGCCAGCTGCTCGCCTACTTCGGCCAGGACCCCGATCCCGCGGGCTGCGGCAACTGCGACACATGCCTGGTCCCGCCGGAGACCTGGGACGGCACGGTCGCCGCCCAGAAGGCGCTGTCGACGGTGGTGCGGCTGCAGCGGGAGCGGGGGCAGAAGTTCGGCGCCGTCCAGATCGTCGACATCCTGCTCGGCAAGCGCACGGCCAAGGTGATCCAGTTCGACCACGACCAGCTGTCCGTGTTCGGCATCGGCGAGGAACTCGACGAGGGCGAATGGCGGAGCGTCATACGGCAGTTGCTGGCGCAGGGGCTGCTCGCGGTCGAGGGGGAGTACGGCACGCTGGTGCTGACGGAGGCCAGCGGGTCGGTGCTCCGGCGCGAGCGGGAGGTACCGCTGCGCAAGGAACCGAAGAAGCCGGCGACCTCGCGCTCGGCCTCGGGGTCCTCCTCCGGCAGGGGCGAGCGGAAGGCCAGGGCCGCGGCGGCCGAGCTGCCCGAGGAACTGCAGCCCGCGTTCGAGGCGCTGCGCGCCTGGCGTGCCGAGCAGGCGCGGGAACAGGGCGTCCCGGCGTATGTCATCTTCCACGACGCCACGCTCCGGGAGATCGCCACCGCCTGGCCGACGTCGGTGACGCAGCTCGGCGGCATCAGCGGGGTCGGCGAGAAGAAGCTGGCGACGTACGGGGAAGGAGTGCTGGAGGTGCTGTCCTCACTGAGCGGCGCACCGCACACGGCTCCCGCCGGGGATGCCGGTGCGGGGGTCGGTGCGGGCGCCGAGGACGACTGGCCCGAGATGGACGCGGAGCCGGAGCCGGACTGGATATAGGGGTGGGCCGGCGGCGACTGGTCGGCGCCGGCCCGTGGCGAAGGCACGGCCACAGGGCTCGGGGCGCCGTCACAGCCCCCGCGCCGCGTACGCCCTGACGTCCGCGTCCGGGTCCGATGTGACGGTGGCGAGGGCCGCCCGGGCCTCCGCTGTGCCGTTGTGCCGGGTCAGGGAGAGCACCGCTGCCTTGCGCACGTCGGCGTTGGCGTCGGCGAGCGTCTTGGCGAGGGCGGGCACGGCCGTGTCGGCGGGCGCGGTGGACAGGGCGGCGGCGGCACCGGCGCGGACCTGCCACGCCGGGTCGGCCAGCGCGGCCACGGCACGCGCGGCGAGCGGGGCCGGGCAGCCGACGGTGGACAGGGCGCCGAGCGCGGCACCGCGGACCAGGGGGTCGCTGTCCTCGGAGAGCCGGTCCAGGGTGCCGGTGAGCAGCTCCCGGCCGCTCGCGGCAAGGGCCCCCGGGCTGACGGCGGCGAGCGCCTTGGCCACGGCGACGCGGACCTCGCGCGAGGCGTCGGCCGCCGCACCGGACAGCGGTTCGACCGCATCGACCGAGACGAGCGCGCGCACGGCTTCGATACGGACGGCGATGTCGGGGTCGTTAAGCGCCCCGGCGAACACGCCGACGTTCCCCAGGCGCAGGGCGCGCAGTACGTCGAGGGCGGCGGCGCGCACCACCGGGTCGGCCTCGGTGACCGCAGTGACGAGGGCGGCACCCAGGTCGGGCTCGGGCGGGAGGGTCTCGACCAGCTCGCGCAGCGAGGCAGCGGCGGCCGCACGTACGTCACCGTCGGGGTCGCCGAGGGCGCCGGCCAGGGCCTGCCCGGTGCCGGGCGGCACCGTCTCGGTGAGAACCGAGACCGCAGTGCGCCGCACGGCGGCGTCGAGGTCGGTCAAGTAGGGCTCGATCGCGGCGAGTTCCGGCTGCTCCTCGGCCAGCTCCAGCAACTCCAGGAGCCGGGGGGAGGCGGTCTCGCCCGAGCCGTGGCCCATGGGCGTGGCGGCACGTGCGGAGGTCGGCCCCGTGGCGACCGGCGCCGCATTCCGCGACCCGGCCGTCGCCACGTCGTCGGCGTGGACCTCGCCGATGTGCCGGGACGGGCCGCCCACCGGCGTGAACTCGTCGACAGGGACCAGATACGGAGCCACGGGACGGGCCGTGAACTCCATCGAACCGGAGGGGGACTTGTGCAGGTCGAGGTGGTGGAACCAGGAGGCGTCGTCGCGCCGGGGGTGGTCGATGCGGTCGTGGTACAGCCCCCAGCGCGACTCCGTGCGGGCCAGGGAGGCCCGGGCGGCCATTTCCGCGCAGTCGCGGATGAAGGAGACCTCGGCGCAGCGCATCAGCTCGTGCGGGGTGCGCGCACCCATCGCCGCGATGTCGCCGTGCATCCGCTCGAAGGCCTCCAGGGCCAGGGACAGGCGGGCGCCGGACTTCGGCGGCGCGACGTAGTCGTTCACGAAGCGGCGCAGTTTGTACTCGACCTGGGTCTGCGGGGGGCCGTCCGGGTTGCGCAGCGGACGGTAGATCAGTTCGTGCGCCTCGCGCAGCTGCTCCTCGGGCAACTCGCCCTCGTAGGCCTGGTACTGGGACGCGTCCGCGCCCGCCAGGTCGCCGAAGACGAACGCGCCGATCATGTAGTTGTGCGGCACGCAGGCCAGGTCGCCGGCGGCGTACAGACGGGGGACGGTCGTGCGGGCGTGGTCGTCGACCCGTACGCCCGAAGCGGAATGGCCGCCGCACAGGCCGATCTCGGAGATGTGCATCTCGACGTCGTGGGTGCGGTAGTCGTGCCCTCGGCCGGCATGGAAGGTCCCCCGCGTGGGCCGCTCCGTCGAGTGCAGGATCGACTCCAGGGCGGAGATCGACTCCTCGGGGAGGTGGCTCAGCTTCAGGTACACGGGACCCCGGTCGCTTGCGACCTCCGCCGCGAACTCGGCCATCATCTGGCCCGACCAGTAGTCGGAGTCGACGAAGCGTTCGCCGTGCCGGTTGACCTGGTAGCCGCCGAAGGGGTTGGCGACGTAGGCGCAGGCCGGGCCGTTGTAGTCCTTGATCAGCGGGTTGATCTGGAAGCACTCGATACCGGTGAGCTCGGCGCCCGCGTGGTAGGCCATGGCGTAACCGTCACCGGCGTTGGTCGGGTTCTCGTACGTGCCGTAGAGATAGCCGGAGGCCGGGAGGCCGAGTCGGCCGCAGGCACCAGTCGCGAGGATCACCGCGCCCGCGCGCACCACCACGAACGCGCCGGTGCGCGTGTTGAAGCCGACCGCGCCCACGGCGCGCCCCTCGGCGGTGAGCACGCGTACCGGCATCACCCGGTTCTCGATGCGGATCCGCTCCCGCATCTCGCGTCGCCGCAGCTGCCGGTAGAGGACCTTCTTGACGTCCTTGCCCTCCGGCATCGGCAGGACGTAGGAGCCGGAGCGGTGGACCTGGCGGACCGCGTAGTCGCCGTGCTCGTCCTTCTCGAACTTCACGCCGTACGACTCCAGGCGCTGCACCATGCCGAAGCCGCGGGTGGCGGTCTGGCGGACGGTGGACTGGTCGACGATGCCGTCGTTGGCGCGGGTGATCTCGGCGACGTAGTCGTCGGGCTCGGCGCGGCCGGGGATGACCGCGTTGTTGACTCCGTCCATGCCCATGGCGAGCGCTCCGGAGTGGCGGACGTGGGCCTTCTCCATCAGGAGGACGTTCGCGCCGTGCTCGGCGGCGGTCAGCGCGGCCATGGTGCCGGCCGTGCCGCCGCCGACGACGAGGACGTCGCAGTGGATCTCCTCGGCGTCGGTGAGGGCGGGGATCTCCAGGGGCGTGTTCAAGGAGGGGGTGGTCACCGGAGGGCCTTTCAGGTACCGAGCGAGGTGAGGACGTCGCGCCGTAGCGCCACGCGCGCGGGATCGTCGTGCGCCGTACGGTCGCGCGGGCGCGGCACTTCGCGTACGGCGGTCAGCCGGCCGTTGCCAAGGAGGGCCACGCGGTCGCCGAGGAAGAGGGCTTCGTCCACGTCGTGGGTGACGAAGACGACCGTCGCGCCCGTGCCGCGCAGTACCTCCACCAGCAGGTCCTGCATGCCGGCGCGGGTCTGGGCGTCGAGGGCGCCGAAGGGTTCGTCCATGAGGACGGCGCGGGGTGCGCCGGCCAGCGCGCGGGCCAGCTGGGCCCGCCCGCGCTGGCCGCCGGAGACGCGGTGCGGCAGCTGCCGGGACTGTTCGGCGAGGCCGACGCGCTCCAGCCAGTCCTCCGCCTGGCGCCGGCGCTCCGCACGGGGCAGTCCCTTGATGGCGAGGGGAAGTTCGACGTTCGCGCGCAGGGTGCGCCAGGGCAGGAGGGCGTCCTCCTGGAAGATCAGGGCGCGGTCGGCGGCGGGGCCGGTCAGCGGGTGCCCGTCCTGGCCGACGTCTCCGGCGAGGGGGGCGAGCAGTCCGGCCAGGGTGCGCAGCAGGGTCGACTTGCCGCAGCCGGAGGGTCCGACGAGGGTGAGGATCTCGCCGGGGCCCACGTCGAGGTCGACTCCCTCCAGGACGGGTGCGCCGGGCCGTCCGAGCGTGGCGTCCCGCAGGGTCAGCCCCGCGCCCGGGCGGGCGGGCGAGCGGAGGTCAGACGAGCTGGTCATGGGGCGCCTCCTCCTTGGTGGTGGGGCTCACCGGCGCGGGGGCGGCGGCACCGCGCGCCGGGCGTGGAGTCCGTGCGCCGGGGAGGTACCACGTGCGCGGCAGCCAGCGGGTCAGGCGGCGGCCGATGAACTCCACGGCCGTGGACGTGACCCAGCCGAGCACGCCGATCGTGATCATGCCGACGAAGACGCCCGCGTAGTTGACGACGGTGTAGTCCTGCCAGGTGCGGTAGCCGACGCCGTACTGGCCGGAGATCATCTCGGCGGAGATGACGCAGATCCACGAGACGCCGATGCCGACCGACAGCCCGCCGAAGATGCCGGGCAGCGCACCCGGCAGGACGACGGAGCCGAGGATCCGCCATCGGCCGCCGCCCATGGTGAGGACCGCCTCCTCCCACACGGGGGTCAGCGCGCGGACCGCATGCCGGGTGGAGACCAGGACGGGGAAGAAGGCGGCGGTGCAGGTGATGAAGACGATGCCCTGTTCGTTGGAGGGGAAGAGCAGGATCGCGACGGGGACCAGGGCGATCGCCGGGATCGGGCGGACGACCTCCAGCACCGGCCCGAGCAGGTCCTCGGCGAGGCGGGAGCGCGCCACGAGCACGCCCGTCGCCACCCCGAGCACGGCGGCGAGGAGGAAGCCGGTGAGGATGCGGGTGAGGCTGTCGGTGAGATCCGTCCAGTAGTCCGGGCCGGACAACCGGTCGGCGAAGGTGCCGGCCACATCGGTGACGGTCGGGAACTGCGAGAAGCGCAGCCACAGGTCGACCTTGAGTCCGGCCAGCAGTTGCCAGGCGCCGAGGGCGGCCGCGAGCGAGACGAGCCGCAGGGCGTACCGGCCCGCGCGCCGCGGACGGCGGGGCGCGAACCGGTTCTCCCGTTGCGGCGTGCGCCGGGTCACGACGCCTGCCCCAGCGCGTCGGCATACGTGATGACGCGGGCACCCCCGTGTGCGGCGACGTAGGCCTTGGCGGTGGCGGGTGCGACGAAGGGCAGGAGCCGGCTGCCGTCGGCCACCCAGACCGCCTTGTCGGCGAACCAGAGGGTGCCGGTGGTGGCGTCGGGGACGTAGGCCGCTCGGATGCCGTCCTTGTGCTTCTTCACGTAACCGAGCAGCTCGGCGGGCGACTTGAAGGAGACGGTCTTCTCGGCGCCCTTGGGCCACACCTCGCTCGCGGAGGCCGGCGGCGTCGCGGCGAGCCGCTGGGCGTAGTCCGCGCCGAGGGCCTTCCTCACGTACTGGTCGTCGACGAAGGAGTCCACGTCGATGTCGCCGGTCAGCTTGGCCGACTTCAGGACCGCGACGTCCTTCTTCAGTGCGGAGAGCAGCTGCGGCTTGACCACCGGGTCGAAGGTGGAGATGCCGTGGGCGCCGTTGTAGAGGTAGACGACCTCGGCGGGCAGTCCGGTGGCCTTGGCGACCGACTCGGCGGCGGCGACCGGGTGGGCGTTGAGGTAGTCGGTGGCCTCCGACTGGGCCTTGAGGAAGGCTTCCAGCACGGCGGGCCGCTGCCCCGCGAAGTCCTCGCGGGCGGTGACGCCGTGGAAGGTGGGGAGGCTCAGCTGGGCGCCGTCGTACAGGGCCTTCGCCTTGCCCTGGAAGGTGAGCAGGCCCGGCCAGGCGACGAACTGCGACAGGGCGTCCGCGCTGCCCGCGGTCAGGGCCGAGGCGCCGACCGTGGGCTGCTGGTTGAGCTTCTGGATGCCCTTGTCGGGGTCGATGCCGGCGCGCTGCAGGGCCCGTACGAGCGTGCCGTCGGCGGCGGAGCCGACGCTCGTGGAGACCTTCTTGCCCTTCAGGTCGGTGAGAGTGGCCAGCTTCGAGTCCGGGGAGGTGACGATCGTGTTGAGGCCGCCGCGCAGGTTGTAGCCGGTGATGGAGACCAGGTGGGTCGGCTTGCCGAGCTGTTTGCCGCGGGCCGCGTTGATGAGGAGCGGGAAGTCGCCCATCGAGCCGATGTCGATCTTCCCCGCGGTCATCTGCGCGGTGATGGGGGCGCCTGTGGCGTAGTCCTGCCAGTCGACCTTGTAGTGCTTGCCGTCACCCAGCGAGTTCAGCTCCTTCTCGAAGTAGCCGAGGGAGCGCAGGAGGGTGCCCGCGGTGACCGTGTTGATGGTCTTGGACTGGTAGCCGACGGTGACGGTGACCGTGGAACCGTCGCTGCCGGCCTCCGCGTTGCCGCCGCAGGCCGTCAGCGGGAGGAGAAGGAGGGCGGCGGCTGCGGCAACTGCTTTGTGTTTCATGGGGGTTCGGGGCCTTTCACCGAAGCAGATAGGGCATGTTGACCGTCACGGCTCCGGTGGGACAGCGGGCCGCGCACGGGCCGCAGTACCAGCACTCGTCGACGTGCATATAGGCCTTGCCGCTGCTCTCGTCGATGGCGAGGGAGTCCAGCGGGCACATGTCGACGCAGAGGGTGCAGCCGTCGATGCACTTCGACTCGTCGATGGTCACGGGCACGTCGGCCCGCTGGGGCGCCAAAGGCATGGCTGTCTCCAGGAAACGGGTCTGAAAGAGGTCGGGGAGAGGTCAGAGGGAGCGGTGCAGCAGACCGCTCATGGTGATGCGGTCGCCGCGGAAGCGGATGAACTCCAGGTCGACCGGGCGGCCGTCGGCGAGGTGCGTGAGCCGTTCCAGCATGAGGACGGCCGCACCGCGCGGGGCTTCGAGTACGGCGGCGGAGTGGGTGTCCGCGTTGACCGCTTCCAAAGTGATCTCGGCGTGCCCGAGACGCCGGCCGGTGATCGTCTCCAGGAGGCGGAAGACGTCGGTGTTCTCCAGGTCGGCGCCGAGCAGGGCGCTGCCGATGTCGAGCGGGATGTAGGTGAGGTCGAGGGAGAGGGGGAGGCCGTTGAGCCGGCGCAGGCGTTCGATGTAGAGGACGTCGTCGCCGGCGGGGACGCGGAGGCGTTCGGCGACCGGGGCGGGTGCGGGGGCGGGACCCATGGTGCGGACCTCGTTGGTGACGCGGCCGTGTTCGTGGAGGGTCTCCGCGAGGCCCATCAGATGGTCGAGGCCGTGCGGGTACTTCTCGGCGACGACCACGGTGCCCACTCCGGGGAGCCGTTCCACGAGGCCTTCGGCCCTGAGCAGGTCCAGGGCCTGGCGGACGGTGTTGCGGGTGGCGCGGTACTCCGTGGCGAGGGTCGTCTCGTGCGGGAGTGTGCCGTCCGGGAAACCGCCGGCCAGGAGCTGGTGGCGGAGCAGGTCGGCAAGCTGCCTGGCCTGGTCGGCACGCAGCCGACGCCGCGCCCGGTGGGCGGCGACGGTGGTCGCGCCCTGTCCGGCGTGGTCTCGGATGCGGTCGACGGGAGGCATGCTTCGAACCATAGCGAGCTCGTGGGGAATGGAGTATTGCAGCGGTGTTGCGCCACTTGCCGAGGCATCAGGTAGGCCGCTGACCTGGAATTACGTTCACTCTCAAGCAAGATCTGCCACGACCTGCCAGCCCGTCCGGCGTTTGAGGACGAGGCCGTTCAGGCCGAAAGCGGGGGTCTGGGGGCGGCAGCCCCCAGGGGGCCAGGAAGGGGCTGTGTCAGCCGCCCAGTTCCTGGTGCCGGGCCGTCAGGCCCGTTGCGCCGGCCTCCGTCAGGGAGCCGTACAGCCGCAGCCGCGAGATCCCCCCGTCCGGGAAGATGTCCACGCGCGCGTGGGTGCCGACCGCCGGGGCCGGCAGGACGAAGCGGTGGTTGGTGTCGGGCTGCAGGCGGGTGCGCGGCAGGATCTCGCGCCAGTCGCCGTCCTCACCGTCCTTCACCGACACCGAGGCCCAGCCCGCGCTGTTGCCCTTCAGATACGCCGTGTCGATCTCGATCGCGCGGATCTGGGACTGGGCCGCCAGGCGGTAGCGGATCCAGTCGTTGCCCTGGTCGCGGCGGCGGCGCGTCTCCCAGCCGTCGTCCATCTTGCGGGAGCGGCCCGGCTGGATGGTGTTCGTGGCCGGGGAGTAGAAGAGGTTGGAGGCGTCCTCGGCCTGCCCGCCGTTCTCCAGGGCGACGACGTCGAAGGTGCCCAGGGTCGCCAGCCACTCGGGGTCCGGGACGACCTCGCCGTACACGCGCAGGCGCGCGATGCCGCCGTCGGGGTGCTGGTTGACCCGCAGGTGGGTGAAGCGCTGCTCGACCGAGACGGAGAAACCGTTCGCCGCGTGGCCGCCCACCGGGGTGCGCGGGACGAGGGTCGTCCACTTCACGTCGTCGCCCAGCAGCTCCTCCGGGGAGGGGGAGCCGGGGACCGAGGCAGCCTCGACCGACACCGCCTGCGGGTAGTTGCCGCGGAAGTGGGCCGTGTCGATCACGATCCCCCGTACGACACCCGGCGCTCCCAGCCGGACCAGCGCCCAGTCGTGGTCCTCGGCCGTGGGCCAGGGGTGGTCGGCGGAGGCGCCACGGCGGCGGCGCGTCTCCCAGCCGTCCATGATCTTGCCCTTGTGCCCGAAGTGCTCGGGGTCGAACTCGGCCCGCTCGGGCACCAGCAGGTTCTCGCGCTGGGCGAAGAACTCGTCGTTGGCGGCGATCACGCCGGCCCCGAGGCGCCGGTCGGCGAGGTTGGCGTACTGGGTGAAGGGGAAGTCGGCGGTGCGGTAGTCGGCGTACGGGTCACCGCCTCCGTACGGGTTCGCGTCGCCGGTGAAACTGGGTATCGCCGTCACGATGATCAGATCTTCCTTCGGGGGTCGGCCGCTGCGGGGGCGGGAGGGTCGGTCAGTGGTCGCGGGTGAGCAGCTGCCCCTTCGGCTCGGTGAACTCGCCGTCCGCGACGATCCGTTCACCGCGCAGCCAGGTCGACTTCACGACGCCGTACAGGGTCCTGCCCGCGTACGCCGTCACGCGGTTGCGGTGCTGGAGGGCCGCCGGGTCCACGGTGAACGTCTCGTCGGGTGCGAGGACCGCGAAGTCGGCGTCGCGGCCGGCCTCGATGGCGCCCTTGCGGGTGTCCAGGCCCACCAGTTCGGCCGTGCGCGAGGACATCCAGCGGACCACGTCCTCCAGGCCGTGCCCGCGCCTGCGCGCCTCGGTCCACACCGCGGCCAGGCTCAGCTGGAGACCGGAGATGCCGCCCCAGGCGGTCGCGAAGTCGTCCGTCTTGAGGTCGGCCGTGGACGGGGAGTGGTCGGTGACCACGCAGTCGATGGTGCCGTCCGCCAGCGCCTGCCAGAGCAGGTCCTGGTTGGCGGCCTCGCGGATGGGCGGGCAGCACTTGAACTCGCTTGCGCCGTCCGGGACTTCCTCGGCCGTCAAGGTCAGATAGTGGGGGCAGGTCTCGACCGTGACCCGCACGCCTTCCGCCTTCGCCTCGGCGATCAGCGGGAGTGCGTCGCTCGACGACAGGTGCAGGACGTGCACGCGCGCGCCCAGTCGTTTCGCCTGGCCGATGAGCTGGGCGATCGCCGTGTCCTCGGCGTCGCGCGGGCGGGAGGCGAGGAAGTCGGCGTACTTGGGGCCGCCGTGCTGCGGGGCCGCGTCCAGGTGGTGCGGGTCCTCGGCGTGCACGATCAGCAGGCCGCCGAAGGAGGCGATCTCGGCCAGGGACTGGGCGAGTTGATCGTGGTCGAGGTGCGGGAACTCGTCCACCCCGGACGGCGACAGGAACGCCTTGAAGCCGAAGACGCCGGACTCGTGCAGCGGGCGCAGGTCCTTGACGTTGCCGGGCAGGGCGCCGCCCCAGAAGCCGACGTCGATGTGCGCCTTGTCGGCGGCGACCGCCTGCTTCGTCCGGAGGTTGTCGACCGTCGTGGTCGGCGGGAGGGAGTTGAGCGGCATGTCGACGAGGGTGGTGATGCCGCCGGCCGCCGCCGCCCGGGTGGCGGTCCAGAAGCCCTCCCACTCGGTGCGTCCGGGATCGTTGACGTGCACGTGCGTGTCGACCAGGCCCGGCAGCAGGACGTCGTCACCGAAGTCCTCCAGGCGGGCGTCCGCGGGTACGGCGGCGTCGTACGGGAGCACGCCGGTGATCCGGCCGCCCGCGACCGTGACCGTGGCGGGACGCGTTCCCTCGGGTGTGATGACGCGCGTCGAGCGCAGCACCAGCTCTGTGTCGGACACCCGGACCCCTCTCAGCCGCCGCGATGTACTACCACGCGATTTACTTCCGCGTAACGGAATTCAACTTTCTGTTGAAGGAGTCTTCACTCCCGAATCCGCGCCGTCAAGGGCACACTTCTCCACAGTGCACCCCCTGCGCCCACTCTGGACGTTTCCACAAAGCGGAATTAAACTTCCAGCAAGCAGAACGTAGTGAGGTACAAGCAGGGAGTCAACCGACCGGCGGGTAGGCTTCTGCCCTTCCCGCCAGCCCCGAAAGGAACGCGCCGTGCCGACGTCCAGCGCCAGCGACGCCCCCGCAGTAGACGCCGCCGCCAAGTCCAACGGCGGTGGCGTCCAGTCCCTCGAGCGCGCCTTCGATCTGCTGGAACGGATGGCGGACGCGGGCGGCGAGGTCGGGCTGAGCGAGCTCTCCGCGAGCAGCGGGCTGCCGCTGCCCACCATCCACCGACTGATGCGCACGCTCGTGGCCTGCGGATACGTCCGCCAGCAGGCCAACCGCCGGTATGCGCTCGGTCCGCGCCTGATCCGTCTCGGCGAGTCCGCCGCCCGGCTGCTCGGCACCTGGGCGCGCCCCTATCTGGCCCGTCTGGTGGAGGAGACCGGCGAGACGGCGAACATGGCGCTGCTCGACGGCGACGAGATCGTCTACGTGGCCCAGGTGCCGTCCAAGCACTCGATGCGGATGTTCACCGAGGTGGGCCGCCGGGTGCTGCCGCACTCCACGGGCGTCGGCAAGGCGCTGCTCGCGAACACCCCGGACGACGAGGTGCGCGCCCTGCTCTCCCGCACCGGCATGCCCGCCGCGACGGACAGGACGATCACCACGCCGGAGGGCTTCCTGGCCGCCCTTGAGGAGGTGCGCCGGGACGGCTACGCGGTCGACGACAACGAGCAGGAGATGGGCGTGCGCTGCCTCGCCGTCTCCGTGCCCAACTCCCCCACCGCCGCCGCCATTTCGATCTCGGGCCCGGCCGGCCGGGTCACGGAGGCGGCGACGGACAAGATCGTGCCGGTGCTGCAGCAGGTGGCGGTGGAGCTGTCGGAGGCGCTCGCAAGCTCGGGGCCGGCGGCCTAGCCTGGAAACCGGGGGGACCGGCAGTCCGGCAGCGGAGCGAGGTGTCCACCATGCTGCAGGAGAACACGCACTGGTCCTCGGGGAAGTGGCAGGTCAAGGAGGGTAACGCCGACGAGTTCATCGAACGCTGGCGGGAGTTCCTGACTTGGACCAAGGAGGCGAACGAGGGGTTCCTCGGGGCTCGCCTGGTCCGCGACGTCCGCAACCCGAACTCCTTCGTGTCCTTCGCCAGCTGGCAGGACCTCGACGCGATGCGGGCCTGGCAGGGCTCCCCCGAGTTCAAGGAGCGCTTCGACGCCGCCTACGTCCTGTGCGAGGACATGCAGAGCAGCGGCTACGAACTGGTCGTCGAGATCTGAGCGGACCCCGAAAGGCGGCTCAGCGGCGCGGTGGTTCCCCGAACAGGTCCACCGCGTTGCGTACCTCCGACAAGCCCCTGGCCAGCGCGCTCACGGACCCGATCGCTCCGGCGATCAGCAGCAGCGAGCGGCGCAGGCGGGGGATTTCGGGGGCGCCGTCGATCGTCATCGCGGCCAGGGCGGCGAGTTCGTCCTCGGCTATGCCGCGGTCGGGGAACTCGGCGGGGTGCGCGGCGAGTTCGCGGCGCAGCCGGGACACCGCGGTCCGCAGTTCCGCCACTCTCGGGTCCTCGTCGCTGCCGGTCACTGGCCTCTGCCCCAAGCTCCGCAACACAGCTCTCCCCCTCGCACGCCCTCGTGCGCAGTCTCTTCGCGTTCCCGCAGTGCAGCCCCGTGGCGGTGGTCGGGCGCCGGGGGACGCGGGTCAGTAAACGCCACTCGATGCCCGGCGCGCCACCGTGCGGACCGAAATTCAGCCCCAGGAAACCGGGCGCTCGCCCTGGCGTCAGGTATGCAGGACCCATGACGGAGAACGAACGGCAGGAGGTGGCCGGGCTGGTCCTCGCCGCCGGCGGCGGGCGGCGGCTCGGCGGGCGCCCCAAGGCACTGCTTCAGCACCGTGGACGGCCGCTGGTCGAGCACGCGGTCCGTGTACTGCGCGCGGCCGGCTGCACCCGCGTCCACGTGGTCCTGGGGGCGCGGGCCGACGCCGTACGGGAGCGGGCCGAACTGGAGGGGTGCGTGCTCGTGGAGAACCCGGAGTGGGAGCAGGGCATGGGCACCTCACTGCGGGCCGGGCTGGACTCACTGGCCGGTACGGGTGCGCGGGCCGCGCTCGTCTCACTCGTCGACCAGCCGGGGATCGGCCCGGAGGCGGCAGAACGGGTGCTGGCCGCCTACCGGGACGAGGCGTCTCTCGTCTCGGCCGCCTACGAGGGCGTACGCGGTCATCCCGTTCTGTTCGGCAGCGCGCACTGGGCGGGCATCGCCGAGACGGCGACCGGGGACCGCGGGGCCCGCGCCTACCTCAAGGCGCACGAGCCGGCGGTCACGCTCGTCGAGTGCGGGGACGTGGCACAGCCGTACGACATCGACACGGAAGCCGATCTGGTCCACCTTGAGTGAAGCTTGAACCTTGAGTGACCGGGGTGGCACCGAGCGCCACCTTCCCTCGACCCGGAGAATCTCGACATCAACAAACCATTGAAGTTCCACGATGAGGAAACTAGTATCCACTGTTCAGAAGCGCCCTCCCGCTCCAGGGGCGCCGCTCGCCGTACCCGGTTCGACTGGCACCCGGTGCCACCGCTGAAGGAAGTGACAGCTCATGTCCGCACCAGCGCCGTCCCCGCTGGCCATCGTCGACGCCGAGCCGCTGCCGCGGCAGGAGGAGGTCCTCACGGAGGCGGCCCTGGCCTTCGTGGCCGAGCTGCACCGGCGGTTCACGCCCCGGCGTGACGAACTCCTCGCCCGCCGCGCGGAGCGCCGCGCCGAGATCGCCCGCACCTCCACGCTCGACTTCCTGCCGGAGACGGCCGCGATCCGCGCGGACGACTCCTGGAAGGTGGCCCCCTCCCCCGCCGCCCTGAACGACCGCCGGGTGGAGATCACCGGCCCCACCGACCGCAAAATGACCATCAACGCCCTCAACTCGGGCGCCAGGGTCTGGCTCGCGGACTTCGAGGACGCCTCCGCGCCGACCTGGGAGAACGTGGTCCTCGGTCAGGTCAACCTGGCTGACGCGTACACCCGCACCATCGACTTCACCGACCCGGCGAGCGGCAAGTCCTACGCCCTGCGCCCGGACGAGGAGCTGGCGACGGTCGTCATGCGCCCGCGCGGCTGGCATCTGAACGAGCGCCACCTCGTCGACGCCGACGGCACCCCCGTCCCGGGCGCCTTCGTCGACTTCGGCCTGTACTTCTTCCACAACGCCCAGCGCCTGCTCGACCTCGGCAAGGGCCCGTACTTCTACCTCCCGAAGACCGAGTCGCACCTCGAAGCGCGCCTGTGGAACGACGTGTTCGTCTTCGCGCAGGACTACGTCGGCATCCCGCAGGGCACCATCCGCGCCACCGTCCTGATCGAGACGATCACGGCCGCGTACGAGATGGAGGAGATCCTCTACGAACTCCGGGACCACGCCTCCGGGTTGAACGCGGGCCGCTGGGACTATCTGTTCTCGATCGTCAAGAACTTCCGTGACGGCGGAGCCAAGTTCGTCCTGCCGGACCGCAACGCGGTCACGATGACGGCCCCGTTCATGCGGGCGTACACCGAGCTCCTCGTCCGCACCTGCCACAAGCGCGGCGCGCACGCGATCGGCGGCATGGCGGCGTTCATCCCCTCCCGGCGGGACGCCGAGGTCAACAAGGTGGCCTTCGAGAAGGTCCGCGCCGACAAGGACCGTGAGGCGAACGACGGCTTCGACGGCTCCTGGGTCGCCCACCCCGACCTGGTCCCGATCGCCATGGAGTCCTTCGACAAGGTCCTCGGCGACAAGCCCAACCAGAAGGACCGGCTGCGCGAGGACGTCCACGTCGAGGCCGCCGACCTGATCGCCGTCGACTCCCTGGACGCCAAGCCGACGTACAACGGCCTGGTCAACGCCGTCCAGGTGGGCATCCGTTACATCGAGGCCTGGCTGCGCGGGCTCGGCGCGGTCGCCATCTTCAACCTGATGGAGGACGCGGCGACCGCGGAGATCTCCCGCTCGCAGATCTGGCAGTGGATCAACGCGGGCGTCGAGTTCGAGAACGGCGAGAAGGCCACCCCGGAGCTGGCCCGCAAGGTCGCCGCCGAGGAGCTGTCCACCATCCGTCAGGAGATCGGCGAGGAGGCCTTCGCGGCCGGTCACTGGCAGCAGGCCCACGACCTGCTGCTCCAGGTCTCCCTCGACGAGGACTACGCGGACTTCCTCACGCTGCCGGCGTACGAGCAGCTCAAGGGCTGACCTCCTGCTAGTCCTGCGACGCCTTGTCCGAGTGGCCCAGGGACCTTCCCGGGGCCACTCGGTCGCGTACGGCCTGCTTCACGGCTGTCGGCTCCGGGAAGCCCTGTTCGCGGCGGTCCCAGACCACCTCGTCGTCGACCCGGACGACGAAGACACCGCCGGTTCCGGGCTTGAGCGACAGTTCGGTCAGCTCCGCCTCGAAGGTGGTCAGCAGCTCCTGTGCCAGCCAGGCCGCGCGGGGCAGCCAGCGGCACTGGGTGCAGTACTCGATCTGTACGACGGGACTCATCCGAGGTGCACCGACCAATCCTGTTCCGCCGCCGGTTTGCCGTGCAGGTCGGGGACCCGCTTCAGCCAGTTCGGGCGGCCTTGCTGGGTACGCGCCGTCCGGAGGGCCTCCTCGGCGGCGAGTTCCTCCCGGGTGGGGAAGTCGGTGGGGAGCCAGTCCGCGGAGGCCTGCACGCGCGCGTGGAGGTAGTCCACGTAGGCGGCCCGGATGTCGTCCGGGGTCGCGAAGCCCTCCTCTCCGGCCAGCCAGGCGTCGGGGACCTCCGCGGCGATGTCCCGCAGCAGCTCCCGCGTGACCTTCGGCGCCAGCTCCGCGTCGGCCGCCCGTACGTCGGGCGCGTAGTGGCCGAGGGCGTGATGCCGGAAGTCGTACGCCTTGGTGGGGTCCGAGCTGTCCCAGCGGTGGTGGAAGACGAGGGCCGCCCCGTGGTCGATCAGCCACAGGCGCGGGGGCACGATCCCGAGCGTCGGCCAGACCATCAGGTTCGAGCTGTGGACCGTGCGGTCCACGTTCACGGTCAGCGCGTCGAGCCAGACGATCCGGCCCGCCTCCAGCGCGTCGACCCGGAAGGACTTCGCGACCTCCGGGGTGAAGTCCCGCGCCCCCGACAGGTAGTCCATGCCGAGGTTGATCCCCGCGCTGGCGCTGTGGAGTTCCCGCACCTCCTGGTGGGGCTCGCCGTCGGCGATCGCCGGGTCGAAGTGCACCAGCACCAGCTCGGGGAAGCGCAGTCCGAGCGCCCGGGCCAGCTCACCGACGATCACTTCGGCGACCAGCGCCTTGTGTCCCTGCGCGGAGCCGGTGAACTTCACCACGTACGTCCCCAGGTCGTCGGCCTCGACGACGCCGGGGACGGAGCCGCCGGACCGCAGAGGGGCGACGTAGCGGGTCGCGGTCACCTCTCTCAGCATTTTCTCAGGTCACCACCTTCATTGACCTTGCCATCCATGCTGGACCTCGTAGGTGCCTGTCAGCGGGAATTGCCCGTCAGTAGCCCTGGGGAGAATCTGGGGTGAGCATAGTAACCGAGGGTGATTGCCGACGACGAAGCCATTCCCGGACGCTAGTTCAGCACGATGCGCCAGCGGTTGTCGGCGGTGCCGTCGTCCAGGTCCTGGACCGCGAACGCGCCGACGGCGGTGGAGTTGCCCGCGATGGCGAGCAGTTTGCCGCTGTTCACGTTGCGGATCTTGTAGGTCCCGTCGCCCTGGTCGAGCAGGGTCCACTTGTGGTCGGCGGTGCCGTTGTCCGACCACTGCAGAACGGTCGCGCCGTCTGCCGTGTCCATGTTCAGGACGCCGAGCACCTTGCCGCTGTTGGCGTTGCGGAAGCGGACCGCGCTTCCATCAGTGATCATTTCCCAGTTGTGGTCGGCGGTGCCGTTGTCCGTCCATTGCAGAGCGCGGCCGCCGTTGGCCGTGGACATGTTCTGAATGCCCAGCAGGAGCCCGCTGCTCGCGTTGACGAGACGGACGGTATTGCCGGTGGTGTTCCAGTAGACGGTGTAGTTGAAGCCGTGCGCGTCGTGGAACGGGCCCAGGTTGACGGTGGAGCCGCCCGCGGTGGCGGTGAAGGCGAGCGAACTGCTGCTCGTCCGCTTGACCGAGGACGTGTCCAGCGTGGGGAGCGAGCTGAGAGCGGTGTCGCCGTAGTTGCCGGCCAGGACCAC
This sequence comes from Streptomyces sp. NPDC001492, assembly GCF_053597275.1. NCBI lineage: Bacteria > Bacillati > Actinomycetota > Actinomycetes > Kitasatosporales > Streptomycetaceae > Streptomyces > Streptomyces sp. NPDC001492. The sequence goes on from NZ_JBSFHW010000013.1 coordinate 158,741, forward strand.
CGGGCCGTAGGTGATCGCGGCGACGTTCGCGTTGTCGTTGGCCGGCCGGATGCCGATCCGCATGGGCAGGCGGACGGTGACCGTGTCGCCGGAGGTCCACGAGCGGTTCAGGGTGGCGTAACTGCCGGGCGTGGTGGTGATGTTCTGCGCGACGCCGTTGACGCCGATGGTGGCCCCGGTGGTCCAGCTCGGTATGCGGATGCGCATCGCCCACGTTCCGCTGACACTGCCGGTGACCTGGAGGGTCGTCGTGTCGCTGACAGGGTAGGTCGTCGTCTGGGTGACGGTGATACCGCGCTCCGTCCAGGTGAGCACCGACGGCACGAACATGTTCACGGTCAGCGTGGTGTCGTTGTGGAAGTAGACGGAGTCCATCAGTCTGGTGTGCATCTCCAGGCCCGTGCCCTGGCAGCACCAGAAGGTGCCGTAGTCGGTGCTCCAGGTGCCGCCGCCCAGCGCCGGGCCCACACCGCGTCGGCCTCCCGGCTTGAGGGGGGTGAAGTAGGTGACGTGGCCGTGGTCGTCGGCCGGGTTCTGCTGGCCGATGATCTGGTTGAGCCACGCCCGCTCGTAGTAGTCGAACAGAGCGACACGGTTCGGGTCCAGCGTGAACAGCTCCCGGGTGAGGGTGAGCATGTTGATGGTGTTGCAGCTTTCGCACGTGTCGTTGTTCAGGTAGCCGGCGATGGCGTTCGGGGCGCGGAAGTGCTCCGCCTGGCTGTTGCCGCCGATGGCGTAGGTGTGCGCGTCGACGGTGATGTTCCAGGCGTTGGTGGCGATGTCGCGGTAGCGGGTGGTGCCGGTGGCCTTGTACTCCCGGGCGGCCCCGATCCACTTGGGCACCTGGGTGTTGGCGTGCAGTCCGTTGAACTGGTCCTGGTTGGCCGCCAGCGGGTCGAACACCGCGGCGTGGTCGAAGCGCTGGGCGACGGTGAGCCACCGCGCGTCGCCTGTCTGCTGGTAGAGATCGGTCAGCACGGCGTTCATGCCGCCGAACTCGATGCGCAGCATGGTCTGCATCTGCTGGGTGGTCAGCCGGCCGGTGCGCCAGTCGACCCATCCGGCCAGGGCGAGGAGCACGTCCCGGGCTTGTGTGCTGCCGATGTGGCGCCATACGTCCAGCAGGCCGGTGAGGGTCTTGTGGATGGTGTAGTACAGCACCTCGCCACTGGTTCCCTGCTCGAGAGCAGTGAAGTTGGACTCGGGGTAGCCGGAGAGGTACCCGGGGTTGAAGCCGGCAGCGCTGTTGTTGGCCTGGCACTTGGCCAGTTCCGCGACCATGTAGGTGGCCTTGTCCCGGCAGGTGGTGTCCCCGGTCACCGCGTACGACTGTGCCCATGCCGTGAGGAAGTGTCCCTGGATGTGGGTGCGGAAGCCGAAGTTCGGCGCGTCCCAGCCGCCGCCCGCGGTCGCACCGTTGGTGGACAGCTTGTGGGTGGCGCGGAAGTTGTACAGCAGCCGGTCGACATCGATGAACCGCAGGTAGTTCTGGGTGCGGTTCTGGTTGTCCAGCCACCGGCTCGCGGTGAGCCGGACCTGGCCGAGTTCGAAGGGGTGCGCCAGGACCCCGATGTCGGTCCTCGCGGGGGCGACGGCCGCTTGGGCAGCAGACGCGCCGAGGAAGGGTCCGGTGGCAGAGGCGGCCACGGTGGCCCCGGCCAGTTGCAGGAGACGACGTCTGCTGACGTGGGGAGACATCTTGAGCCTTTCGCTAGGGCAGGGCGACTGCTTGGACTTTTGATGTGCCGGCTCACCCGTCCGACGGTCGGGCGTGGCGCGTCGCGGGCCTGTGTGCCTTCCTCGTGCGGTTCGACTCTTCAAACGTCGTTCGACATATGGAACGCTGATCTCCGCTGACACATGGGATGTGATTAAGGGACATGGACGTTGCCCGTGTCCAGACGTGTGAACACAAAATCCTTACCGGCTGTCGGGTCATCCCGTAGTCCTACGGCCACGTGCCGCGGGGGCGCAGTTCCACTTGGCCATGCGGGCGAGGTCGGCGCCGGCATGGAACGGTGCGCCGACTGATCTGTCGTGTCGCGTGCATGCACAGGAGACGTGGGGACGGCGGGGCGATAACAGAAACCGGGCCGCCGGTGCGATGCGCCGGGGGTTGTGCGGGCGGAGGCGATCGCTCATTTGTCCGTTCGGTTAATCGGATGTGTCGGATGTATTGACGCGCTCTCTTTTCCGGATTTAGCCTCTGCCCGATTTCACGAACAGCGTTCGATATATCGTCCACCCTGCCTGATCGGACAGTGAGTTGACAATGAAGGCTTCCGGCCGAAGCGCCCCCACCTGAAACGCCCTCACGGGCACCGAGACGCACAGACACCCGGCCCGTGCCGCAACCGCCCCACCTGGTCGGACGCACGTGCTCGCACGCCCTGACCCGCCGTCACCACAGCGCCCTGGGCGAAGCGGTGAAACACCGTCGTTCGGATCCCCCCTTCCGGCCCGCGCGGTGTCCGGGTCCTGTCCCGCTCATTACGAGACCAAGTTCCCCCCGCCACACCGCTCCCCCTTCGCCCGGCGGTGGCACCCGCACCCGACAGGAGATCCGATGTCTGCGCTCCGCGCCCGGCTGACGGTGATGTTGCTTGCCGTCTGCCTTCTCTTCACGGGCCAAGCCCTCACCACACCCCAGCGGGCGGCCGCCGCCGACCCCGGCTACCTGATGGTGCACTTCACCGGCGACTCCGCGACCGGTCAGATGCTGTACCTCGCCCACAGCACGGACGGCCTGCACTGGAACGACCTCAACGGCGGAGCGCCGGTCCTCAACTCCCAGATCGGCACGAAGGGGGTGCGCGACCCCGCTTTGGTGCGCTCCCCCGACGGCAGCAAGTACTGGATCATCGCGACCGACCTGTGCATCCACTGCGGCTCGACGTACGCCAACGGCAGCCCCAACTTCGTGGTGTGGGAGTCGACCGATCTGGTCACCTGGTCGAAGCCGTGGCTGCTCGGCGCCGCCGGACTGATCCCCGGCGGAAAGAACGCGTGGGCACCGGAGGCGATCTGGAACCCCGAGACCAACGACTACGTCCTGTACTGGGCGACGAACGCCACGGTCAACGGCATCTTCAAGTACCGCATCTACGCCGCCCGCACCAAGGACTTCCGCACCATCACCACCCCGCAGATCTGGATCGACCCGCCCGGCAGCACCCCGGTCGTCGACACCCAGATGACCGAGGTGCCCTCAGGTACCGGTCCCTACCGCTACCTGAGGGTCTCCGGCGACGGCCAGAACAACGTCGAGGGCAGCAACTCGATCCTGGGGACGTGGACCAACCTCGGCAACCTCTCCAGCATCGGCCTCACCGGCAATGTGGTCGAAGGCCCGGTCTGGATGAAGTTCCAGAACAGCAATCAGTGGGCCCTCTACATCGACTACAACAACCCGCAGGGCGTACGCGAGTACCGGCCGATCCTGACGACCAACCCGTTCGACGTCAGCACCTACCAGCTCCAGCCGGCGGCCAACTACGACATGGGCGGCACCGCCAAGCGCCACGGCGCGATCATGGCCCTCACGGCCGGCGAGGAGAGCCGCGTGCTGGCCCGCTGGCCCAACACCCCGGCGCAGCGGCTCCAGTCGTACAACTTCCAGGACCGGTACGTGCGCCAGACCAACTTCGACGTGCGCATCGACCCGAACGTCAGCCCCGTCGAGGACTCCCAGTTCCGGCTGCGGCCCGGCCTGGCGGGCACCGGCACCGTCTCCTTCGAGTCGGTGAACTACCCCGGCTACTTCCTGCGGCACGCCAACTACGACTTCCAGCTCGTCCTCAACGACGGCAGCAGCCAGTTCGCCGCGGACGCGACCTTCCGCAAGGTCGCCGGGCTCGCCGACGCCACCTGGTCGTCGTTCCAGTCGTACAACTTCCCCGACCGCTACATCCGCCACTACGCCTACTACTTGAAGCTCGATCCGATCACGACCGAGACGGGGCGCGGCGACGCCACCTTCCGCGTGACGAGCTGACCCCACCGTCTCACGGGGGCCCCACCCTGAGCGCTCTGAGGGTCCGCCGCTCCGGCGGCGGAATCCACAGCTCCGGTGACGGCGCCCGCCGCCTCGGCCGGCCCACGGAGCCACCGGCCGGGCCGGGTGCCGCCGTGACGGCGGCACCCGGGAGTTCGTCGACACTCACCTCCCACTCCACCTCGAAAAGGAGTTCTTCGTGATCAAGCCACTCTGGATGCGCGGCGTCAGACGCGCGCTGCTCGCGGCCGGTGCCACCGCCGCGCTCGCCGCCGGACTGCTCACCGCCACGGCCACCACCTCGCAGGCCGCCACCCAGGGGCCGTGCGACATCTACGCCGCGGGCAACACCCCCTGCGTCGCCGCACACAGCACCACCCGCGCCCTGTACGGGGCGTACAACGGCCCGCTGTACCAGGTCAAGCGCGCCTCGGACAACGCGACCAAGGACATCGGCCTGCTGAGCGCGGGCGGATACGCCGACGCCGCACAGCAGGACTCCTTCTGCGCGAACACCACCTGCGTCATCACCGTCATCTACGACCAGTCCCCCAAGGGCAACAACCTCACCCAGGCACCCGGGGGCGGAGCCGCCGGCGGTCCGGACAACCTCGCCAACGCCGTCGAGGCGCCGGTCACCGTCGGCGGGCACAAGGCGTACGGCGTCTACATCGCCCCCGGCACCGGCTACCGCAACAACAACACCAACGGCATCGCCACCGGCGACCAGCCCGAGGGCATGTACGCCATCTTCAACGGCAAGCACTTCAACGGCGGCTGCTGCTTCGACTACGGCAACGCCGAGACCAACAGCCTGGACACCGGCAACGGCCACATGGAGGCCCTCTACTTCGGCAACAACAAGGGCTGGGGCTGGGGCAGCGGCAACGGCCCCTGGGTCATGGCCGACCTGGAGAACGGTCTCTTCTCCGGAGTCAACCGCGGACTCAACGCGGGCAACCCCAGTGTCGACCACCGGTTCCTGACCGCCATGCTCAAGGGCGGCGCGAACCAGTGGGCCCTGCGCGGCGGCGACGCCCAGTCGGGCGGCCTGTCCACCTTCTACAACGGAATACGCCCCACCGCCTCCGGCTACAACCCGATGCACAAGGAAGGCGCGATCATCCTCGGCATCGGCGGTGACAACAGCAAGTGGGCCCAGGGCACCTTCTACGAAGGCGTCATGACCCAGGGCTACCCCTCGGACGCCACCGAGAACGCCGTCCAGGCCAACATCACCGCCGTCGGCTACGACGGCGGCTCGACCAGCACCGGAACCCTCACCCCCGGCTCCCGGATCTCTCTCAAGGCCACCACCTCGCCCTGCTGCACCTCGCACTACCTGCGCCACAACGACGCCGACAACAAGGTCGTCATCTCCAACATCACCTCAGCCAGCTCGGCCACCGACAAGGCCGACGCCACCTGGATCGTCCGGGCCGGACTGGCCAACCCCTCGTGTGTGTCCTTCGAGTCCGTCGACAAGCCCGGCCAGTTCCTGCGCCACTACAACTACCAGCTCAACCTGAACTTCGACGACGGCGGAAGCAACTTCGCCAAGGACGCCACCTTCTGCCCCACCGCGGGCAACAGCGGCGTCGGCACCTCCTTCCAGTCGGTCAACTTCCCGACGAAGTACCTCCGCCACTACAACTACACGGTCTACATCGCCAGCAACGGCGGCTCCAACGCCTTTGACTCCACGACGTCATGGGCCCAGGACACCAGCTGGCTCACCTCGGCTCCCTGGAACTGACGAGGGACCGAACCCGTGGGCGGCTCCGGGCCGGGGCCGCCCACGGGTTCTTCATCCGCCCGCACCTCCCTACGCCCCGGAGGCACCAGATGAGCGCAACCCCCCTCCCGTCGCGCCGGCTGTTCCTCGGCATGGCCGCGGCCGTGCCGCTGTCCATGACCGGCGCGCTGACCCTCGGCAGCCGGTCCGCGAGCGCCGCGACGGCCTCCCCGTACGTCATGGCCTACTTCACCCAGTCACCGAGAAACCTCGGCACGGACTACGGCCTGCACCTCGCGGTCAGCACCGACGCGCTGCAATGGATGCCGCTGAACCAGAACAACCCCGTCGTGACCCCGACCGCGGGCGACCTCGGTCTGCGCGACCCCGTCATCGTGCCCAAGCAGGACGGCACCTACGTCGTCCTGGCGACCAACCTGAAGGGCACCGACTGGACCAAGAAGACCCCGTACATCCACGTCTGGGACTCCGCCGACCTGCGCTCCTTCGACAACTACCGCCTGCTGAAACTGCACGACATGGCCACCCACACCTGGGCGCCGGACGCCTTCTGGGACCCCTCCCGCGGCCAGTACGCCATCATCTACTCGGCCGTGAACAGCAGCGGCCACAACGTGATCATGGTCAACTACACCACGGACTTCCAGACCGTGACGGCACCGCAGGTCTTCTTCGACCCGGGCTACGACGTCATCGACGGCACCCTGGCCAAGGACGTGAACGGCGTCAACTACCTGTACTACAAGGGCCACAACAGCCTCACGGGTGCGAAGTCCACCTCGCTCGATCCGGGCAGCTTCACCCAGTTCACCTCGGGCCTGGCGCCCCAGGGAGGCATCGAGGGCCCGATCCTCGCCCAGGCCGCCGGCACCTGGTACCTGTGGGGCGACGCCAACGCACTCTTCTACGCCTACCAGTCCAACGACCTCTCCACCGGCACCTGGACCGCCACCGACCGGCGCCTCTACACCCAGCCGCTGAACTCCAAGCACGCCGACATCAAGCAGATTCCCCAGACGGTGTACGACAACATGGTCGCCAAGTGGGGAAAGCCGGCCTGGAACCGGCTGAAGTCCTACAACTTCCCGGACAGATACTGGCGGCAGGTCGACTCCCTCGGCCGCATCGACCCCTACCCGTTCGATCCGTACACCGACTCGCAGTGGAAGCTGGTGCCGGGGCTGGCCGACCCCTCCGGCGTCTCCTTCCAGTCCGTCACCGACCCGACCCGCCACCTGCGGCACTCCTACTTCCAGCTGCGACTGGACGCCAACGACGGCACCGCGAAATTCGCCCAGGACGCCACCTTCCACAAGACGTCCGGGCTCGCCGACCCGTCCTGGTCGTCGTTCCGCTCCCACAACTACCCGGACCGCTACATCCGGCACTACGACTACGCGCTGCGCATCGACCCGATCTCCACCACCACCGGCCGAGCCGACGCCACGTTCTCCGTCTGGTACTGAGCAGGTTCACGTCGGTCTTGGACCGTTGTCCATCCCTGCTGTGACCTGAGATGATTCGGCCCGAATCATGATCACGAGAGAGTCCAGGCATGCGAACTTGGAGACCAGGCACGCCCAGCACTGTGGCCTGCCGGAGCGTGAAGCGGCCGCGTATTTCGCTGCTGGTCGCCGCGCTGGGCATCGTTGCCGTCTCCGTTACGGGGTGCGGCAGTTCCGATGATGAAGGACGGCCGGTGCGAGTGGTCAACGAGTCGGCCTGGGATGCCCACGTGTTCGGTTGTCCGCAGTGCGGAAAGCTCGGCCTCGTGGTCGAAGGGGAACCTGACCGAAAGCCTGGCGAGGGCGGCGGTTCCTACTCTGGGTGGACCGAGGGACGCGCGTGGCCCAGGACGTACAAGGTCGTTGTCCGTGGAGTGGAGTCGGTCTGCCCGTTCATCGACCCCGAGCCTGGTAAGGCGACGGGCGAAGTGGGGACCCGTGACGTCATCTACGTGGTGAACGAGAGCGGGAAATGCGTCGCAGGCCCGGCGAGCATGGACGACATCTGACATCAGCGGCCGGCACCGACAAGCGCGAACAGCGGCGGTCAGCACCAGATCTCGGCGGACACCGAGGATTTCCCTGCCCGCAGCCCGAAATGTTCCTGTGCGAACCCTCGCGATCCCCGTGTATAAGGATCGAAACCCCCACGAGGAGCAACTCATGGCTGTCATGGGCAAGTTACTGAAGAACAAGCGGGCCGGGGACGAGGGCCTCGCCTGGAACGCGCCGAACCTGGCGGGCGCGAACACGCTGAGGCTGAGCAGTCCCGACTTCGCCCACGAGGCGACGATCCCGACCCCGCACGCCGGCAAGCGACTCGGCGGCCGGAATCTGTCACCGGCCCTGACCTGGAGCGCGGCGCCCGCGGGAACGGTTCAGTTGCTGCTGGTCATCGAGGACCCCGACGCACCGACGGCGCACCCGTACAACCACGGCATCGCCCTGCTCGCCCCGTCCCTGACCGGTCTCCCCCAGGGCGGCCTCGACGCCGGGACCCCCGCCGACGGCGTACGGCTGCTGAGTTCGGGCTCGCGCCGCGGCTACCTCGGACCGGCGCCGATCAAGGGCCACGGCCCGCACCGTTACGCCTTCCAGCTGTTCGCCCTGGGCAAGCGGCTGACGATCGGCAAGAGCGACACCGTGCCGGACTCCGCCAGACCGCGGGCCGTGCTCGCCGCCGCGGGTGACGTACTCGCGCGCGGCCGCCTCGACGGTTTCTACGAGCGCGTCTGACCGGTGGCCAGCGGGTTCGGCAGCGGCAGATAGCGGGCGTCCGCGCCGTCCGCGCCCGTCCAGCGCAGCAGCAGGTTCGTCTTGCCGGGGAGGGTCGGCGCGGTGAGCAGGGCCGCGGTCTCGGGGAGGTCGTGGCGGGCGAGTTCGCGGCGTACGGCCGGCCAGGGGTCGAGGCCGGGCCGGCGTTCGGCCAGGGCGGCGGCGACCTCCGTGACGTGGTTGACGACCAGGCAGTAGACCAGCCGTTCCCAGCCGGCCGCGCGCGAGACGGCCGGCAGCAGCTTCACGCCCTCGGCGTCCCGGAACAGCGCCTGCACCGGGGTGCCGTCCGGGTCGACGGCGACCAGCGTGTTCTGCAGATGTGCCTCGAGTACGACACCGTGGTCCGCGAAGGCCGCCAGGGCCGGGGGCACGACGGCCCTCAGATACGCCTCCCACCAGGCCCCCGGGTCGCGGGCCCCGTCGAGCGGGCTGCCCGCGAAGCCCTCCACCAGGCCCGCGGCGAGCAGCGGGGTCGCGCCGGGCAGCAGATGACCGTGCAGTCCGTCGCGGACCAGGACGGCGAGTTCCTCGAAGGCGAAGGCGGCGGTGCGGTAGCCGCGGTCGCCGAGCCAGGCCGCCGGGCCGTCCATCGCGGCGAAGGCGGCGGCCGCCGCCGCGTCCGTCCGGCGGAGCTTCAGCAGGTCGTGGCGCCACAGCCGCCGGATGTCGTTGGTGATGCGGACGTCGAGGCTGAACTTCAGGAAGAAGTCGCGCCCGGGGACGTAGAGGGTGCGGATCGCGGCCGTGGGCCAGGTGTCGAAGCCGGTCGTGCCCAGCCGGATCAGACGGCGGTCGGCGAAGGCGGGCGCGAGGTCCAGGAGGTCGAGCTGCCAGGGGTGGGCGGGCAGCAGCCGGTAGCCGGGCGGGGCCTCGCCGAGGGCGTCCAGCGCCGAGGTGTCGCCCTCCTCGACGACCAGGTCCTCGCGCACGCCGAGCAGCACCAGCGGGAAGCGGGCGTGGGCCTCGGGGGCGTACGGCAGCCAGCCGGCGACCGGGCCGCCGCCGCGCGCCTTGGGGGCCGGGTGGTAGGGGTGTCCGGTGATCAGGGACTGCTCGGAGCGCTGGTACGGGTCCTCGGGCGCCGTCGTCCGGGCGCGGGCGGTGAGCAGTGCGGCCACGGCGTCCCGGCTGTCGATCATCTCGGCGGGGAGTTCGTGGTTGGACAGGCCCGTGTGGCGGCACAGCTCCTCGGCGACCAGCTTGACGAGCTCGGTGTGCCCGATGTGGTGCCAGTGGCCCGCCGCGTACACCTCGGGTTCGGCGGGCCGCCGCTCGCCGCGGACCCGCAGCAGCCGGTCGACACCGGGCAGCCGGTAGGTGAGGCGCTCGCCGGCCCGCCCGACCGGCTGGGCCACCTCGCGCAGCAGACAGTTCAGGAGCGGTGCGGCCGCGTACGCGTCGGCACCGCCGGCGGGGTCGTCACCGGTGTGCGGGGGGATGAGATCCACGCGATCCACTCGTTCTCCGAGGTCCGTTCGGGCGGAGACGATCAGTATGTATGCCGTCACCTCCCGTCCGTGACGCCCTACTCGTACCCGAGGAGCCCACCCGTGCACCGTCCCCACCCCGCGGAGGCCGAGGTCGCCGACGAGCTGGCCGCCGTACGCCCCGCGCTTCTGTCACGGTACGCGGCCGAGCTGCCGGGCGCCCGGGCGGCCGTGCTGACCCGGCTGTGGCGGGCGCTCGCCCATGAGCCGCTGCCGTGGATCACCGGCCGGGACCCGGCCGGGGACGGCCTGACCCTGCGCCTTCGCGACGGGCGCCGGCTGCACGGGCCGGCCGCGGATCCGTACGCCACCGCCGCCCACGTCACCGCCGTACAGCTGGACAGCGTGGCCTACGACCATCCGGCGCGGCTGATGACCGCGCTCGCGGTGCCGCACTGCGTCGACTTCGCGGCCGAACTGGGGCACAGCGTGGCGTCCTTGGCGCTGTCGCGGGCCGATCAGGAGCGCCACCCGGACGAGTGGCCCGCGCAGGACTGGGAGTGGGAGCAGCGGGTGGTCGACGGGCATCCCTTCCATCCGGGCTGCCGTTCCCGGCCCGGTTTCTCGGTGGCCGAGCAGCTGGCCTACGGACCCGAGCACCGGCCGCGGGTCGGGCTGGGGATGCTGCCGGTCCGGACGGACGAGTGCCTGGTGACGGGGGTGTGGCCGGACGGCATGCGGGACGGGGAACGGCTGTTGCTGCCGGTGCACCCGTGGCAGGCGGCACATGTGCTCAAGCGGACCTGCGACGAGCAGCTCACCGCGCACCCGCTGATGTCCCTGCGCACGCTCGCGCTGCCCGGCGGGCCGCATGTCAAGACCGCGCTGAGCGCCCGGCTGACGTCCTCGGTGCGGGACATCTCGCTCTACTCGATCGCGCTGTCGGCGACGTTGTCGGCGTTCGCGGAGTCACTGGCGGCGCGCGCCGACGGCCTGCTGCATGTCACGCGCACACTGGGTGCGGCCGCGGCCGGGTCCGCGGACCTCGCCGCCGTGCTGCGGGAGTCGCCGCAGACGTACGCCTCGACGGCCCGCGGCGAGCGGGTCGTGCCGGTGGCCGCGCTCGCCACCACCGCGCTGCCCGAATCCCCCGCCTGGCTCGCCGACTTCACCCGCCTCACCCTCACCGTGGGCCTGCGCCTGCTGGAGCTGGGAGTGGCCCTTGAGGCGCATGGCCAGAACCTCCTGGTCGTCCTCTCGGCGACGGGTGCCCCGCTGCGGCTGGTCTACCGCGACCTCGCCGACATCCGCGTCAGCCCGGCGCGGCTGGCCCGGCACGGCATCCCGGTCCCTGAGCTGTCCGGACGGATCGTGACCGACGACGTGACGGCGCTGCGGCGCAAACTGTTCGGGTCGCTGGTGGCGGGCGCCCTCGCCGGTACGGCGGGTTCGGCGCAGGCGCTCGGAAGGGCCCTGGAGACGGCCGTACGGGATCTGCCGCGCACCCCCGACCTGCTCGCGCTGCTGGAAGAGCCGCTGCCCGCGAAGGCTCTGACGCTGATGCGGATGTCGCCGGGGACGCCCGGTGACCAGTGGGCCGAGCTGCCCAATCCCCGGCACTCCGGGGCCCGCTGACGCTCGTTTTGGAGCCCGGCACATCTGATCAATAAGATCCGCCGATGATCAGAAGACAACGGCTGGCGGCTGGGGTGTGCGCCCTGCTCGCCGCCCTGGCGGCCGGGATCGCGTTCCCGGCCGCGGCGAGCGCCGGCGAACCCACGGGCGGGGCCACCGCGAAGGTCGATCTCGTCCTCGACGTCAGTGGTTCCATGCGGACCCGGGACATCGACGGCGGGACCCGGATGGCCGCGGCGAAGCAGGCGTTCAACGAGGTGCTCGACGCGACGCCCGAGGAGGTCCAGCTCGGCATCCGCACGCTCGGTGCCAACTACCCGGGCAACGACCGGAGGACCGGCTGCAAGGACACCGCGCAGCTCTACCCGGTCAGCGCCCTGGACCGCACCGAGGCGAAGACGGCGGTGGCGACCCTCTCGCCCACCGGCTGGACCCCGATCGGCCCGGCCCTCCTCAAGGCGGCCGACGACCTGCGGGACGGCGACGGCTCCAAGCGGATCGTGCTGATCACCGACGGCGAGGACACCTGCGCCCCGCTCGACCCGTGCGAGGTGGCCCGCGAGATCGCCGCCAAGGGCATCGGCATGACCATCGACACCCTCGGCCTGGTCCCCGACACCAAGCTGAACAAGCAGCTCAGCTGTATCGCCGAGGCGACCGGCGGCACCTACACCTCGGTCGAGCACACCGACGAACTCACCGACAAGGTCAACCAGTTGGTGGACCGGGCGGCAAACCCCGTGGTGACTCCCGTCGCCACCGAGGGGGCCACGCAGTGCACGGACGCGCCGGTCCTGAAGTCGGGTCTGTACACGGACCGTGAGGAGTTCGGGCAGCAGCGCTGGTACCGCGTGGAGGTCATGGCGGGACAGGAGCTGCGCGCCTCGGTGAGCGTGGCGGCCGACCGGGCCGTCGGTCCCGACTACGGGGCGCTGCTGCGGGCCGTCACGGTGCACGGCCGCGAGATCGTGCGCGGGGAGGCCGCGGGCAACGGTCGTACGGACGTCCTCTCCACCGGCCTGCGCTACCCCAAGCCCGACCGGGACGACGACAGCGACAAGCCCGCCGCGGAGACGGTCTGCCTTCAGGTCACCAACTCCTTCTCGGCTGCCTCCGGCGTGAAGACCACGCCCGGTCTGCCGCTGGAGCTGACCGTGGACGTGGTCGACGGCCCGTCCCACGCGAGCGACGTGGCCTCCTTCGGCCTCGGCCGCGGCTGGTGGCTGCTCGGCGTGCTGGTGCTGGCCGGCTTCCTGGCCGGTCTGATCTGGGGCTGGCTGTCACGCTGGCGGGTCGCGGTCTGGAGGACCAACTGATGCGGATCACCAATGTGTTGAGCGCGGCCCTGCTGACGCTGGGGCTGGCGGCCGCTCCCGCGGCGGCGGACTCGTCCCCGTCGCCCAGCGCCTCCGACAGCAGCTCGGCGCCGACCTCGGCGGGTACGTCCTTCCGTACGGCGACGGAGTTCGAGCAGGGGCAGCAGGCCACGGCGGTCGGCTCCACGGGCGACTACCTGTACTGGTCGTTCCCCGCGGACGCCGGTCAGCGCCCCACCGTCGAAGCCACCGTGAAGCTGCCGGACACGCATGCCGCGCAGACCTGGCAGATCGACGTCTACGACGGACTGCGGCGCCGCCAGGCCTGCCAGTACGGGGCGCAGACGCGCACCGCGGCCCAGGGCTCGGCCAGGGTCGACCTGGCCTGCACCCTGCGTACCGTGCGCGCCTGGTCGGAACCGTGGGCCGATGACCCGCTGCCGGGGACGTACTACATACGGCTGACCGCGGTGAGCCTGGCGACGGCCGACCTCGGCCAGCCGATCCGCGCCTCGGTCCGGGTCGGCTCCAAGGACATCGGCGGCTCGGCGGCGGTGGACGGCTCGCTGGCGCAGCCGCTGGTGCCGGGCATCGCCGTGACCTCCAAGTCCGAGGCGGCCGACGGGGATTCGTCGAAGCCGGCCGTGCTGTCGAGCATCGAGCCCGAGGACGGCTGGGCGTCCGGCTGGTGGTCGGACCGGTGGGTGTGGACGGCGATCGGCGGCGCGCTGGCCGCGCTCGCGGGCGTCGGCGGATACGCACTGACCCGCGGCTCGGGCCGCCCCTCACGGGTACCACCGGGCACCTGACACCCTGGTAGAAGGCCCGCACCCGGCGGGCCTTCTGCCGCCTCAGGCCTCACGCGGCGCCTTTGCCAGGGTGCCGTCTCCGGTGACGCCGTACCGCCCCTCCCGCACCACGGCACCGCGCCTCGCAGGTACGAGCTGACGCGCGGGTCGGGGCCGACCCTCACAGGTGCCGCCGGGCACCTGACGCCCCCACGGAAGGCCCGCACCCGGCGGGCCTTCCTGTCCTCTCAGGCCTCGCGCAGTGCCTTTGCCAGGGTGCCGTCGCCGGTCGACGCGGCGGAAGGGACAACCCCTCGCACACCGCCGGATGCCAGACCCTCGACAAAAGCCCCGCTGGCGCCGGCGCCCCGTCCTCCGTGCCACGCCTCACGCAGCACCTTCGCCAGGGCGTCCTCGCCGGTGACGGCGAACCAGCCCCTGCCGCACCGCGCCTCGCAGGTACGAGCTGACGCGCGGGTCGGGGCCGACCCTCACAGGTGCCGCCGGGCACCTGACGCCCCCACAGAAGGCCCGCACCCGGCAGGCCTTCCTGTCCTCTCAAGCCTCGCGCGGCGCCTTTGCCAGGGTGCCGTCGCCGGTCGACGCGGCGGAAGGGACAACCCCTCGCACACCGCCGGATGCCAGACCCTCGACAAAAGGCCCGCCCGCGCCGGCGCCCCGTCCTCATCACAGGTGCCGCCGGGGACCTGACGCCCCCACAAAAGGCCCGCACCCGGCGGGCCTTCCTGTCCTCTCAGGCCTCGCGCAGTGCCTTTGCCAGGGTGCCGTCTCCGGTGACGGTGGCCCGTCCGGTCCGTACCGCGTCGGCCAGGGTCAGCTCCCCTCGTGCGAGGGCCGCGCCCGTCCCGGCGTCCAGGGCCAGCCGCGCGTCGGGCTCCCCCGGAGCCGGTCCGTCGCCGTACACCGGGCCGTCCTCGGCACCGACGTACAGATGGAAGTCACCCTCCTCCAGCCGGACCTCGACGAGCCCCTCCCCCTCCAGCGAGCGCAGCAGGGGCAGCGCGAACCAGTGGGCGCGCAGGGCGTCCGTGGGCCGCCGCTCTCCCAGCTCGTCCTGGCCCCACACGCTCAGCGCCTGCAGCACCGGCAGCAATTCCCGTCCCCGCGGGGTGAGTTCGTAGACGTAGGCCGCACCGGGCGGCGGCAGCCGGCGGCGCGTGCTGAGTCCGTCGCGTTCCATGTCCTTCAGCCGTGAGGCGAGTACGTCCGTGCTCACGCCGGGCAGGTCCGCGTGCAGGTCCGTGTAGCGGCGAGGCCCGGCCAGCAGCTCCCGGACGATCAGCAGGGTCCAGCGGTCGCCGACGAGGTCGAGGG
Source organism: Streptomyces sp. NPDC001492 (assembly GCF_053597275.1). Lineage (NCBI taxonomy): Bacteria > Bacillati > Actinomycetota > Actinomycetes > Kitasatosporales > Streptomycetaceae > Streptomyces > Streptomyces sp. NPDC001492. The sequence goes on from NZ_JBSFHW010000013.1 coordinate 173,775, forward strand.
CGCGGGCGGCGGAACAGTACTGGTCGTAGCTTCGGCGTCGTGACATGCGACGCAGTCTAGACATGTTGTTGGACTTTCCAAGCTCGAACTTGGTAAAACCAAGCAACACACGAAAGCGGAGGGGCGAGCGAGCATGGAGTTCCGGCAGTCGAACAAGCTCAGCGAGGTCTGTTACGAGATCCGCGGCCCGGTGATCGAGCACGCCAACGCGCTGGAGGAGGCGGGCCACAGTGTGCTGCGCCTGAACACCGGCAACCCCGCGGTGTTCGGCTTCGAGGCGCCGGAGGAGATCCTCCAGGACATGATCCGGATGCTCCCGCAGGCGCACGGCTACACCGACTCCCGCGGCATCCTCTCCGCCCGCCGGGCCGTCGCCCAGCGCTACCAGACCCTGGGCCTGGAGGTCGACGTCGACGACGTCTTCCTCGGCAACGGCGTCTCCGAGCTGGTCTCGATGGCCGTACAGGCGCTGGTCGAGGACGGCGACGAGATCCTCATCCCCGCCCCGGACTTCCCCCTCTGGACGGCGGTGACGACCCTCGCGGGCGGCAAGGCCGTCCACTACCTCTGCGACGAACAGGCCGACTGGTACCCGGACCTGGACGACATGGCCTCGAAGATCACCGACCGTACCAAGGCCGTCGTCATCATCAACCCGAACAACCCCACCGGCGCGGTCTATCCCAAAGAGATCATCGAGGGCATCCTCGACCTCGCCCGCCGCCACGGGCTTATGGTCTTCGCCGACGAGATCTACGACCAGATCCTCTACGACGACGCCGTGCACCACTCGGCCGCCGCGCTCGCCCCCGACCTGGTGGTCCTCACCTTCTGCGGACTGTCCAAGACCTACCGGGTGGCCGGCTTCCGCTCGGGCTGGCTGGTGGTGACGGGCCCGAAGCAGCACGCGAAGAACTACCTGGAGGGCCTGACGATGCTGGCCTCCATGCGGCTGTGCGCCAACGCGCCCGCCCAGTACGCCATCCAGGCCGCTCTCGGCGGCCGCCAGTCGATCCGCGAACTGACCGCGCCGGGCGGCCGCCTGCACGAGCAGCGCAACGTCGCCTGGGAGAAGCTGAACGAGATCCCGGGCGTGTCCTGCGTGAAGCCGAAGGGCGCGCTGTACGCGTTCCCGCGCATCGACCCCAAGGTGCACCGGATCCACGACGACGAGAAGTTCGTCCTGGACCTGCTGCTGCGGGAGAAGATCCAGGTGGTGCAGGGCACCGGCTTCAACTGGCCGACACCGGACCACTTCCGGATCCTGACGCTGCCGTACGCGGACGATCTGGAGGCGGCGATCGGCCGGATCGGACGGTTCCTGAGCGGGTACCGCCAGTAGCGGGAATGACGTGCCACGGGCGGCGGGTGGTGGACCTGTGGGCCGGCGAGGGAATCGACGGGTCCTCGCCGACCGGTCTGTTCTCCATCACCAGGGACGCGGCGCATCTCGTCCTCGCGCTGCTGGAGCACCGGGCCGGGCCGGTCGGCATCCCCGACGGCGGTTTCAGCACGGAGGAGTTGGCCGACGACCGGCTGATGGCGGCACGCCCCACCGGGCAGAAGCCGCTGTGGGACCCGGAGAGCGGATACGGCTACCACGGGCTCGTCATCGGCGCGCTCACCGGCGAGGTGGTGCGCCGGGCGACCGGGAAATCGATCCAGTAGATCTACGAGGAGCGCGTCCTGGCGCCCTACGGCCTCGACTTCCACCTCGGTCTGCCGGAGGCGCGGAGCCGCGGTGGCGGGAGGTGCAGCCGCTCCTTCTCACGCCCGCGGAGGCCGCCGCGCCGGCGGCACGGGCGGCCGCCCCCGGCAGCATCCGGTCCCCCGAGCCCACCGACCTGCCCGCCTTCGCGAACGACCGCCGCACACGGGCCCTCGGCCGACGCCCTCGGGCGGGGTGGGCAACGCGCGCGGCGTGGCCGGCATGTACGCCACCGCGATCAGCGCCGTGGACGGCAGGGCGCCCCTGCTCACCCGCGAGACGGCGGCCCTGTTCGGCGGGCTGCGGACGTCCGGCCCCGACCTGGTGACCGGCGGCGACGACCACTTCGCGGTGGGCTTCGAGTACCTGGCCGGCCGCTGTCCGCCCCTCGGCGAGGACCCCTTCGGACACAACGGCGCGACGGGCTCGCTCGCCTTCGCCGACCCGGCGGGCGGCGTCGCCCACGCCTGCACGCGGCGCCGCTTCGCCTTCCCCTCGGGCGTCGGCGCGTCCCCCGAGAACGGCCGTCTGGCCGATGCCGTACTGCGGGCGGCCTCGGCCTCGTGACACGGTGGGGGTCAAGGCACCTGTACGGCCATTTCCGGCGGGGCCCGACGGGAAGGGTGCGCGGCATGGGCGACGTGTTCCTCGTCCGGCACGGTGAGACCGAGTGGTCGCGGTCCGGGCGGCACACCGGCTGGACGGACGTGCCGCTGACCGAGCGCGGCCGCGCGGAGGCCCGGCAACTGGAGCCGCTGATCCGCTCGCACCAGGTCGGTGCCGTGTTCGTCAGTCCGTTGCAGCGGGCGCGGGAGACGGCGGAGCTGATCGGCCTGCACGACGTGCGGGTCGACCCGGATCTGCGGGAGTGGGACTACGGCGGCTACGAGGGGATCACGACGGTTGAGATCCACCGCACCCGGCCGGACTGGTTCCTGTTCCGGGACGGGGTGGAGCCCGGGCCGCCGGACCACCCCGGGGAGACCCCCGAGCAGGTCGGCGAACGCGCGGACCGCATGCTGGCCAAAGTGGACGCGTCACTCGCCACCACCGAGGGCTGCGTGGTCCTGGTGGCCCACGGCCACTTCCTACGGGTACTCACGGCCCGGCGGCTGGGGCTGCCACCCTCGGGCGGGGCCCTGTTCCAGCTGGCCACCGGGACGGTGTGCCGGCTGGGGACCGAGCACGGGCGGCCCGTGATCGCGGAGTGGAACGTGCGGCCCGGGGCGTGAGCGCCGGGCACCGGGCGTTGTCAGCCCCTCGCCGTAACCTCGAACGAGGTGGGGAACAGGGGCCCGGCGACGGGAAGGGGCATGCCGTGACACGACCGCCGACCGCCGCTCAGCGGCGTGTGATCGATGCCGCCGATCCGGTGACCGGGCGGCTGCGGGGTACGGAGGCGCAGCTGGCGGCGCTGGTGAAGTGGGGGTTCGCCTTCCGGCATCCGCGGCCGCCGCACGACCACTTTCTGACGCCGGCCGGACATCGGATACGGGAGGCCGGGGAGCCGGAGACGCCCGCGCCCGAGGCCGACCGGGAGGCGACCGCCGCCACCGGTGTGTTCGCCGCGCGGGTCGGCGGTGAGGAGGAGCCGCCGGGGGCCGGTCCCGCCCGTGGGCGTGAGGTGCGCAGCGCCTGGGAGGGCTTGCTGGAGCTGCGGCGGATGACCAATCCGGACGGGGCCATGGACCGGCCGTGCGGCTGGGAACGTACGCATCTGGTGCAGGCCGCCGCGCTCGCCCTGGAGGCGGCCGGTCACCGCCCCGCCGGTGCGGACCTGGTCGGATACCGGGTGCGGGCCACCCCGCAGCCGGAGGCCGTCGCCGTGCGCGAGCCGGATCCGGCGGCGCTGCGGGCCTGCGCGGCCACGCTGGAGGGGGCGGGATGGCAGGTCGGCGAGCACAACGACCCGCGTTCCAGGGCCCGTTATCTGCTGGCGTCACCGCGCCGCGCATAGCGAGGCATGTCAAGATCGGTCGGTCACATCGTCCATCAGTACGAGCTGTACTGCGAGCTGTACGAGGAGAGAAAGCAGTGACCGAACCGTTTTCCGTCCCGGTGACCGTGCGCGGGTACGAGACCGATGTGCTGGGCCACCTCAACCAGGCCGTCTACCTCAACTACGCGGAGCACGCCCGCTGGTCCTTACTGCATGCGGCCGGGATAACCCAGGCGACCCTCGTGGCCAAGGGCATGGGCCCGGCGGCCCTGGAGACCACGCTGCGCTTCAAGCGTGAGCTGGTCGCCGGCGACGAGGTCGAGGTGACATGCGCCTTCGACTGGGGCGGCGGCAAGACCTTCCACATTGAGCAGACGATACGCAAGGCCGACGGCACGGTGGCGGCGGAGGTCACCGCGGTCGTCGGCCTGATGGACCTGAAACAGCGACGGCTGGTCCCCAACCCGTCGGAGTTCTTCAAGGAACTGTCCACGGACCCGGCGCTGTTCGGGCTGTGACGTCCCGCGCGGCCTACACGTCCGCCGGCTCCGGGCTGTGCTCGCCGTCGTAGGCCGCGCGGGACTCCGCGATGTAGACGCGGTTGCGTTCCGCCCAGTCGGTCAGGCGCTGCAGCGTCTCGTGCAACTCACGGGCCACCGGCGTCAGTCCGTACTCGACCTTCGGCGGGACTGTCGGGTGGACGGTGCGGGTGACGAGGCCGTCGCGCTCCAGGTTGCGCAGGGTGAGGGTCAGCATGCGGCGGCTGATGCCCTCGATGCTGCGCTCCAACTCGGTGAAGCGAATGGGGCCGTGCGCGGCGGCGACGAGGATCTGCACGCTCCACTTCCCGGAGACCCTGTCAAGAACTTCGCGGACCGGGCACGCGTGCGCGTTCACGACCTGGACAGTAACACCGGTGTTCCTCTGGGACATCGGACTGCCTCCTTACGGCGTCCTCCATGGTCACTCACGATGTACTCCGTTACAAGTCGTGCACCTATGGTTCCCATGGAGAACGCGGAGGCCACACCGCCATGACGGCCCTCATCGAGTCACCCACGAGCTCCTCGCCCCGAACGTACTCCCGCTGGGCGTCCCTCGTCGTGCTGTGCGCCGGGGCGCTGATGACGATTCTGGACGGCTCCATCGTCACCGTGGCGATGCCGGCCATCCAGAGCGACCTCGGCTTCAGCCCTGCCGGACTGGCCTGGGTCGTCAACGCCTACCTGATCCCGTTCGGTGGGCTGCTCCTGCTGATCGGGCGGCTGGGCGATCTGCTGGGCCGCAAACGGATGTTCACGGCCGGGCTCGCCGTCTTCACCGTGGCGTCCGTGCTGTGCGGGACGGCCGGCAGCCAGGGCCTGCTGATCGCGGCACGGGCCGTGCAGGGCGTCGGCGGGGCCATGGCCTCGGCGGTGGTGCTCGGCATGCTGGTGGCCTTGTTCCCCGAGCCGCGCGAACAGGCCCGCGCCATTGCCGTGTTCAGCGCGGTCGGCTCGGTGGGAGCGACGTTGGGCACGTTCCTCGGCGGGGCGCTCACCCAGGCCCTGAGCTGGCACTGGATCTTCCTGATCAATCTGCCGATCGGCATCGTCGCCTGGCTGGCGGCGGTCCGGGTGCTGGCTCCGGAGCGCGGCTCCGGCCTCGGCAGTGGGGCCGACTACCCCGGAGCGGCGCTGGTCACCGCCGCGCTGATGCTCACGGTGTACGTCATCGTCGGCTCCGGCGGCCGCGGCCCGTCCGCGACGCTGCTCCTGGCCGCGCTCGCCCTCGCCCTGTTTGCGGGGTTCGCCGTCCGCCAGGTCCGAACCGCCCGCCCGCTGCTGCGGCCCAGGCTGCTCCGCTCCCGGGTGCTGACCGGGGCGAACACCGTGCAGATCCTGATGATCGCGACGATGTACGGATTCCAGTTCATCGGCGCCCTGTACATCCAACGCGTCCTGCGCTTCGGTGAGTTGGCCACAGGCTTCGCCTTCCTGCCCGCTCCCGTCGCGATCGGCGTGCTGATGATGACCCTGTCCGCGCGGGCGATCGGCCACTTCGGGGCGTACCGGGTGCTGCTCGCCGGGCTGGTGCTGATCACCGGCGGGATGGCGCTGCTGAGCAGGGCCCCCGTGCACGGCTCGTACGTCGCCGACGTACTGCCTGCGATGCTCCTGCTGGCCGCCGGGTTCGCCGCCGCGATGCCCCCGCTGACCGGGCTCGCCATGTCGGGGGCGCGGGAGGAGGACGCGGGCCTGGCGTCCGGGTTGTTCAACACCACGCAGGTGGTGGGCGGTTCGCTGGGCCTGGCCACGCTGTCGACGCTGGCGGCGAGCCACACCGAGGGGCTGCTCGGCCGGGGCACGGAGATGCTGACGGCCACGGCGGAGGGATATCAGCTGGCGTTCCGGGCGGCGACGGGGATCGCGGTGGCGGCGCTGGCGCTGGCGGCGGTCGTCCTGCGGGAGCGGCGCTCCTGACCCGGGAGACCGGGGCGGGGCGGGGCGGCGGGCCTTGGTGCCCGCCGCCCCTCGGGCGCGCCCGCCGGGCCTCAGGCGAACGCCTCCTTGTGGTCCTGCGCCCACTCCTGGTAGCTCCGCGCCGGGCGCCCCAGTACCTCGGGCACGTCCTCGGTGACGACCGCGTTGCCGCCCCCGCGAACGAAGGCGGTGCCGGCCAGGACGCCCTCCGCCTGCGCGTCGTCGAAGCCCCACACGGTCCGCAGGTGGTCGCGTGTCTCGTCCGGCGAGAGATCCTGCGTGGCGATCGGCCTGCCGAGCACCGAGGCGAGTACGGCGGCCTGTCCGGGGACGCCGATCGCATCCGGCCCGGTCAGGGTGTACATCCGCCCCGCGTGTCCGCCGTCGACGAGGACCCGCGCCGCGACCTCGGACACGTCTCGTGGATCGATCACCCCGGACAGCCCGTCACCGGTCATGTTCGGCACCGGCTCCCCCTGCCGGACGGCCGGCGCCCAGCTCAGCGTGTTCGAGGCGAAGGACGAGGGCCGCAGGATCGTCCACTCGGTGCCGCTGTCCCGCACGGCCTGCTCACCGGGCACGTGCCACGCGCCGGACGGACCGACGCCGGGATCGCCCGTCCCGATCGCCGAGAGCTTCACCAGCCGATGAACCCCCGCCACACGTGCCGCCGCCACCAGCGCCTGGTCGTGCCGCGAGCCCGGACCGGGTGCGCCCAGCAGGAACGCGGCCGTCACCCCCGCCGTCGCGCCCTCCAGGGAAGCCGGGTCGAGGTAGTCCCCGCCCACCACCTCCACTCCCGAGGGGAAGCGGGCCCTCGCCGGGTCCCGGGTCAGGGCGCGCACCTTCTCACCGCGCGCCACGAGCTGTCGTACGACTTCACTGCCGATGGTGCCCGTGGCACCCGTCACAAGGATCATGTCCACCACACTGGGCGGCGGACGGCCCCGATCGCTTGGAAATTCCGGCACGGTTCCGGAGCCCGGACGCCCGTGCGGCGCGCTTACGGTGGAGGGGTGACGAACATCGTGTCCCGAGAGGTCCTCCCCACGCCCGAGGCGCTGCGCCCGTGGATCGCAGCCATCGGGTCCGTCTGGGTCGGCGACGTGCCGACGGAGCCCTTCGTCCATCTTCCCGAGGCCTCCACCAAGGTGGTCGTCCGCACCGGGGAACACGGCACCCGCAGTGCCCTGGTCGTCGGCCCGCGCGCCCGTGCCTCCTATCACCGGGGCAGGCGTCGCGCGTCCTGCGTGGAGCTGCGGCTCGCGCCCGGCACCGTCCGCCCCCTGCTCGGCGTTCCGGCCGTGGACCTGGTCGGACGTGCGGTACAGCTCGGCGAACTTCCGGACCCGTTCTCGCGTCAACTGGCCACAATACTGAGCCGGTTGGAGCTCGAGGAGGCCGTGGCCCATCTGGCGGACGTGCTCCCCGAGCGGCTCGCGGCCGCCGCGGACCGTTCCCGCACCGACTTGGTGCGCGCGGGCGTCGACGCGATGTCGGTCCGCACCGGCCGCACACCCGCCCAGGTGGGCGAGGTGGCGCGTGAACTCGCCGTCAGCGAGCGGCAGTTGCGCAACCTGTTCGCCGAGGGCGTCGGCCTCTCCCCCAAGCACTACGCCCGTATCAACCGGGTGCGCACGGTACTGGACCACGCCGCGACCCGCCCCTGGGCCGACCTGGCCGCCTCGACCGGCTACTACGACCAGTCCCACATGACGACCGACTTCCGCACCCTGATGGGCGTACCGCCCCGCTCGTACTTCACCGGCCGGCTGCCGGACGCGACGCCCTGCCAGGCGATCCGCCGGGGCTGAGCGGGGTGGAAATCGGATGCGGGCAACCCCGCCCGCCTGCGATGCTCCACCCTCATGGCCGCACGACGTATCAGACCCAGCCGCTACATCTCCCTCGACATCGAGGCCGACGGCCCCATCCCCGGCCCGTACTCGATGCTGAGTCTCGGCGCGTCGGTCGCGGGGACACAGGATGCCGACGGGTTCACGGCCGCCGACCCACAGCGGCAGACCTTCTACCGCGAACTGCGCCCGATCAGCGAGGAGTTCGACCCGGAGGCGCTCGCGGTGAGCGGGCTCGACCGGGAGCGTCTGAAGAGCGAGGGCGCCGAACCCGCCGTCGCACTGGGCGAGTTCAGCGACTGGGTGCGCGAGGTGAGCGCGGGCGCGCAGCCCGTGATGTGCGGTTACCCGGCCTCGTACGACTGGACGTTCCTGTACTGGTATCTGATCCGCTTCACCGGGGCGAGCCCCTTCGGGCACTCGGGCTGCCTGGACATGAAGACGCTGTACGCGACGAAGGCGGGGCTGCCGCTGCGGGCGGTGGCCAAGGGCACGATGCCGCGCCATCTGCTGTCGAGCCGCCGGCACACCCACCACGCCCTCGACGACGCCATCGAGCAGGCCGAGTTGCTCGCCAACCTCATGAACTGGCCGGGGCCTCACGCGTCGGCACCGGTACCTGATTGAACGCGTAGTACAGGGCGATCAGGCCGTGGGCCGCCAGGGTCAGCGGGGCCGAGACGAAGGCGAGGCCCACCGTCACCGGGTAGGCCAGGGACCCCAGCGCGAAGCGTGCGCGGGTCGCCCGCGCCGCCGGGACATCGACACGGGAGTCGAAGAGGTGTCCGGTGCGGGTCAGATGCCACCACAGGGCCTGGAAGGTGAGCGCCATCAGGACCATGACCAGGCTGTAGACGGCCGCCGCCACATGGGAGGCGGCGTCCTCGCGCAGATACTCCGCGAGCATCGCGGTCGGCCACGGCACCGCGGCCACCACCATCAGCACCAGCAGGTTCAGGAACATCAGCGTGCGGTCGACGCGGGCGACGTAGCTGAACAGCTGGTGGTGGTTGATCCACATGATGCCGATGACCAGGAAGCTCACGACATAGGCCGCGTACGAGGGCCACTGGGCGCCCAGCGCGTGCCACAGGCCGCCGTGTTCGCCGACCTCAGGGACCTTGATCTCCAGGATGAGCAGGGTGATGGCGATGGCGAACACGCCATCGCTGAAGGCCTCGACGCGACCGGACTCATTCATGGAGACAGACTGCCTCATCGCCGGTGCGGGGCACGGCCATTGCCGTGCCCCGCACCGGTGGATCAGTGGGCGGCGGCGATCTGCTCGCCGGCCTCCATGGGGTGGGTGACGTCCTGGTCGTCACGGCTCCTGCCGAGGTGGTTGAAGACCAGGTTCAGCAGGACCGCCGCCACACAGCCCGTGGAGATGCCCGAGTCGAGGACGATCTTCGCGGTCTGCGGGAAGGCGTGGTAGAAGTCCGGCGCGGTGATCGGGATCATGCCGACGGCCAGCGACACGGCGACGATCAGGACGTTGTTGTCCTTGTCAAGGCCGGCCTTGACGAGGGTCTGGATACCGCTGGCCGCGACCGAGCCGAACAGGACCACGCCCGCGCCGCCGAGCACCGGGCGCGGTACGACGGCGATGAGTGAGGCGGCCATCGGGCACAGGCCCATCAGGACCAGGAAGCCGCCCCCTGTGGCGACGACGTAGCGGCTGCGGATCCTCGTCATCGCGACCAGGCCGATGTTCTGGGCGAAGGCGCTGCACATGAAGCCGTTGAACAGGGGGCTCAGGGCCGAGCCGAGGGTGTCGGCGCGCAGGCCCGCGGCGATGGTCCTCTCGTCCGCCGGGCGTTCGACGATCTCGCCGAGCGCCAGCATGTCCGCGGTGGATTCGGTCATCGAGACCACCATCACCACGCACAGGGAGAGGATCGCGGCGAGCTGGAACCGGGGCGCCCCGAAGTGGAACGGGGTGGGGAAGCCGATGACGGCCGCGTCCGTGACGGGCCCGAAGTCCGTCGCGCCGAAGGGGATCGCGAGGAGTGTGCCGGCGACCAGGCCGAGCAGCACGGCGATCTGCTTGACGAAGCCGCGGGTGAAGCGGCGAAGGACCAGCACGATCAGGAGCGTTGCGGCTGCCAGCCCGAGGTTGGTCGTGGAGCCGTAGTCACCGGCGGTGGGACTGGGTCCCTGCGCCCAGCCGAAGGCGACCGGCAGCAGGGACACGCCTATGAGGGTGATGACGGTGCCGGTGACGACCGGTGGGAAGAAGCGGACCGCCTTGCTGAAGAACGGGGCGGCGATGAAGCCGAGCAGGCCCGCGACGATGACCGCGCCGAAGATGATCGGCAGGGCGTCGGACTTGTCCTTGGTGGAGGCGACCACCGCGGTCATGGGGGCGACGCCGGCGAAGGTGACGCCGTTGACGAAGGGCAGCCGGGCGCCGATCTTCCAGATGCCGAGGGTTTGGAGGAAGGTCGCGAGGCCGGCGGTGAAGAGGCAGGCGCCGGTGAGGAAGGTGAGTTCGGTGCCGGTCAGGCCGATGGCCGCGCCGACGATCAGGGGCGGGGCGACGACCCCCGCGTACATGGCGGCCACGTGTTGCAGGCCAGTGGTGGCCATTTTGAGCGCGGGGAGTTTTTCGTCGACGGGGTGGGCGGTCACGGCGGTTCCTCCGGGTCAGCTAACACGTCGGCTCTGACGTGGGTTTCTTGGAGGTGGTGCGCGGTCGTGCGGGACCGAGGCCCTTGCGCGGGCCGGAGACGGTGACCGTTCCGGGGCGCACGCGTCAGGCGCACGCCCCGGATACGGCCGCCATGGAACCCGCTGGGGTCCACGGCTACCGGTCGAGGGCCGTCCCCCTCGACCGGAGATCTTCGACCGCTCAGGCCTGCGCGGCGATCTGCGCCAGGCGCTGGGCCTCGGCCCGCGTGGAGCGGGCGACGGCGTCCTCGTCGACGTGCAGCAGGCGGCCCGCCTCGACGATCTGCCGGCCGTTCACGAAGGAGGCGGTGACCGGGGCGGCCGCGCCGAAGACCAGCGCGGTGACCGGGTCGGCGATGGAGGCGTGGGCAAGGGTGTCCAGATTCCACAGCACGAGGTCGGCCAGCTTGCCCGGCTCCAGGGAGCCGATCTCGGCGCTGCGGCCGAGGACCTGGGCGCCGCCGTAGGTGCCGAGGCGCAGCGCCTGGCGGGCGTTGAGGGCGGCCTCGCGGTGGGCGCCGAGACGGTTGATGAGCAGGGCGTTGCGCAGCTCGGTGTGCAGCTCCCCGGACTCGTTGGACGCCGTGCCGTCGACGCCGAGGCCGACCGGGACGCCGGCCGCCAGCATGTCGGGGACCCGGGCGATACCGGCCGCGAGGCGGGCGTTGGAGGACGGGCAGTGGGCGACACCGGTCCTCGTACGGGCGAAGGCGGCGATGTCGGAGTCGTTCATGTGGACGCAGTGCGCCATCCACACGTCCTCGCCGAGCCAGCCGGTGGACTCGAAGTAGTCGGTCGGGCCCATCCCGAACAGCTCCTTGCAGAACTGCTCCTCCTCGACGGTCTCCGAGCCGTGGGTGTGCAGGCGCACGCCGAGACGGCGGGCCAACTGGGCGCCCTCACGCAGGAGTTCGGTGGAGACGGAGAAGGGCGAGCAGGGCGCGACGGCCACCTGGGTCATCGCGTCGAAGGAGGCGTCGTGGTGCTCCTTGACGGTGGCCTCGGTCGCGGCCAGGGCGCCTTCGAGGGTCTCGACGGCGAAGTCCGGGGGCAGGCCGCCGTCCTTCTCGCTGCGGTCCATGGAGCCGCGGGCGAGGGTGAAGCGGACGCCCATCTCGCGGGCGGCGCGGATGATGGCGCCGGACAGGTCGCCGGAGTCCTTCGGGAAGACGTAGTGGTGGTCCATGGCGGTCGTCACGCCACCGCGGGCCATCATCGCGAGGGATCCCTGGGCGGCCGCGTACACCATCGGCTCGTCGATGCGCGCCCAGGTCGGATACAGCGCGACCAGCCAGTTGAACAGGTTGTGGTCGGTGGCCAGGCCCCGGGTGATCCACTGGTAGAAGTGGTGGTGGGTGTTGACCAGGCCGGGGGTCACCAGGTGACCGGAGGCGTCGATACGGCGTACGACGTTCTCCAGGCCCTCGGGGGCCCTGCCCGCGCCGAGCGCCTCGATGCGGTTGCCGGCGATGACGACGTATCCGTCGGCGTACTCGGTGTCGTCGGCGTCGACCGTTGCGATCGAACAGTTCTCGATGACGATGCGCTGGGCTGCTGCCATGATTCGTCCTTTTCGCTCAGTGGACTTATGCGGAGAGGGCACGGCAGGACCCTAGGAGTTTTGAGTGCCGTGACCGGGGATGCTGGTTCCCCGGTCACGGGTGCCGAATATCGAGCCGCCCGGAAGGTGCTCAGAGGTTGGTGAGGTCCACCGGGATCTTCGGCTCGCAGCCGTCCCGCAGGATCGTCGCCTCGATCAGGCCGTAGGGGCGGTCGGCGGCGAAGTACACCTCGTTGTCGTTCTTCAGCCCGAAGGGCTCCAGGTCGACGAGGAAGTGGTGCTTGTTCGGCAGCGAGAAGCGGACCTCGTCGATCTCGCTGCGGTTGTTGATGATCCGCGAACCCATTTGGTACAGGGTCTGCTGGAGGGAGAGCGAGTACGTCTCGGCGAAGGCCTGGAGCATGTGCTTCTTCGTCTGCTCGTAGGACTTCTCCCAGTTGGGCATCCGCTGCTCGTCGTCGGTCCAGTTGAACCGCCAGCGGGCCGAGACCGACGTGGCCAGGATGCGGTCGTACGCCTCCTGGAGCGTCGTGTACTTGTCCTTGACGTAGCCCCAGAACTCGGAGTTGGTCGAGTTCATCACCGTCAGGTCCTTGAGTCCGGAGACGACCTCCCACGACGAGCCGTCGTAGGTGATCTGGGTCAGCCGGGTCTCCTGGCCCTTGCGGACGAAGGAGTGCTTGACCTCGTCCGCGCCGATGAACTGGGAGTTCGCGTCGGACGCGGCGATCCGCTCCCAGGCGTACTCCTCGATACGGATCCGAGCCGTCTTGATCGGCTCCTGGCTGGTGACGAAGTGCCTGGCCAGGTGGATGCCGAACTGCTCGGCCGACTCGATGCCGTGCTCCTTGGCGAACGCGTACACCGTGTTCTTGGTGGTGTCGGTCGGCAGCACGTTGGCGTTGGAGCCGGAGTAGTGGACCTCGTCCATGTCGCCGCTCAGCGCGACGGACACGTTCAGGTCCTTGATGTGGTGGGTGGCGCCGTCCCGCGTGATCTTTACGACTCGGTTCTCGGCCTTGCCGTACTGGTTCTGTCCCAGGATCGTGGGCATTGTCTGCTAGCTCCCTCGGTAAACGGAGTAGCCGAACGGGTTGAGCAGCAGCGGCACGTGGTAATGCTCCCCGGGCTTGACGGCGAAGGTGATCGCCACCTCGGGAAAGAACACGGCACCGCTGTCCCGATTCGCGGGGGCGTCCTGCTGCGCATCGGCTTGCTTCTTCTCGAAGTACGGTTCCACGGCGAAGTCGAGCCGTACATGGGTCGTCCCTTCCGGCAGGGCCGGCAGGTCCTTGCACCGTCCGTCCGCGTCGGTCGCGGAGCCGCCGAGCGTCTGCCACGCGGCGTCCCGGCCGCTACGGGCCCAGAGCTCGATGGCGACGCCCTCGGCGGGGCGGCCGATGCTGGTGTCCAGGATGTGCGTGGACACGGAGGCGGTGGTGCTGGTGCTCATGGTGTCAGGCTTCCTCTTCGACGAGTCGGGCCAGTCGGATGCGGTTGATCTTGCCCAGCTCGGTGCGGACGATCTCCCGCTCCTGCTCCGGCGAGTTGCCGATCCGGTCCTTGACCGCGTCCCGCATCTGCTCGCCGGTCCGGCCGGTGGCGCAGATGAGGAAGACATGGCCGAACCGCTCCTGGTAGGCCAGGTTCAGTTCGAGCATCTCCGACTTGAGTTCCTCGGAGGCGCCGGCCATACCGCGCTGCTCCCTGGCCGAGGTGGGGTCGCCCGGCTTGGGGCGGCCGATCGGCGGGTGCCCGGCCATCGCCTCGGCCAGGTCCTCGGCGCTCAGCTCGGCCATGGCGGCGTCACTGGTGGCGAAGAGGTCCTCCGCGGTGGCGTACGGGCGGGCGGCGAGCAGCCGGCGCGCCCAGGTGGTGGAGGCACACGCCTCGTGGAGGGCGGCGAGGGCCGCGTGCTCCTCCAGTACGTTGAACCGGGCCAGGCCCGGGGGCGTGGAAGTCGACGTCACGGGTGCCTCCGTGGCCGTGAGAACGGCCTTCGTGCTGAACTGGCTGCGGTTAGCTAACGCCCCCACGCAACGCCACGTCAACACTTTGTTGAAAATTCGGGGTAACAAACCCGTCCGGACGGCGACCCCCGGGGCCTCAGCCCTCCTTCTCACGGTTCAGATAGTTGTAGACCGTGAACCGGCTGACGCCGAGCGCGCCCGCGACGGTCTCCACGCCGTGCCGTACGGAGAAGGCGCCGCGCGCCTCGAGTATCCGTACGACCTCCTGCTTGGCCTTGCGGTCCAGGTCGGCCAGGGGCTTGCCCTGCTTGCGCTCCATCGCGGCGAGGATGTGATCGAGGGAGTCGGCGAGCTGGGGCAGGCGTACGGCGACCACGTCGGCGCCCTCCCAGGCGAGCACGACGTCGTCGGGGCCGGCCTCGTCGGGCGGGAGCAGCTCGCCGCCCATGGCGTCGACCAGTGGTTTCACGGCCGTGATGAACGGCTCGTCCCCGGTGCCGGTCACTCGGCGCCCTCCCCGGCCGTGTCGACCACGTTGACCTGCAGCGAGACCCGGGTGGCACCGGCCTCGAGCGTCCGGCGGAGCAGCGCGTCCACGGCACTCAGCACGGCGTCGGCGGCGCCCTCCGCCGTGTTGCCGAACGGGCCGACGTCCACCGCGTCCAGCTCGGCCGCCTCGATGACCTGGCGGGCGACCACCGCGTGCGCGGGCGCCTCGTCGAGATCGAAGGGCTCGGTCGTGAACTCCACTCTCAATCGCACTGTGCCCCCAGACACCCTTCTGACCTGCTCTTTCACCCTGACGTCCCTTGGCGAGGGGCAGCAGGGCGGAACGGGGACGCCTTCATCGACTGCTCGACTGGCGCGATGCACCGCAGGCCGGCCAATTTCACCGCGGCGGAGCCGGTACGTCCGCCACGAGGCGACCCTAACCGACCCGCGGCCCACACGGCCCCGCAGACGACCAAGCCGTCCGCGCACCCGGTCATCCGCCCGGACTTCACGGCGCCGCCGCTCGGGTACCCGCTTCGCAGACTCGACGGTCTGCGCCGGCCCTGGTCCACGCCCTTCCAGCGAGCGCCGCGCCCGCTGGGCCACTCCCGTGGCCTGATGACCGATGACGGTCGCGGCCTTCCGTCACGGCCTGCCCTGCCGCCCCTTGTGCAGGAAGCCCCGCAGCCGGCGCTCCGGCCAGGTGTTGATGACGTCCTCCCGGGTGAGCCGGCCGCGCTGGGCGGTGCCGATGCCGTAGCGCATGTTCGCCAGGTGGGGGACGGCGTGGGCGTCGCTGTCGACGGCGAACTTCACGCCGTGCCGTCCGGCCCGCAGGATGTCCTCGTCGCGCAGGTCGAGGCGGTCCGGATGGGCGTTGATCTCCAGGGCGGTGCCGGTGCGGGCGCAGGCAGCGAAGATCGCGTCGAGGTCGGCGTCGATGCCGGGCCGCTTGCCGATGATGCGGGTGGTGGGGTGGCCGATGATGTTGACGTACGGGTTCTCGCAGGCCCGTACGATCCGCCGGGTCAGGGCCTCGCGCTCCTGGCTGAAGTGCGAGTGCACGGAGGCCACGCACAGGTCGAAGCCGGCGAGGAACTCCTCGGGCCAGTCCACCTCGCCGTCCGGGCCGATGTTCAGCTCGACGCCGTGCAGCAGCCGCAGACCGCCGCGCCTGCCCCGGGTGGCGTACGTCCCGTCGAGCTCGCGCACCCGCGCGCGCTGGGCCAGCATCCGCTCGTCGGTCATGCGCTGCATGGCCATGTCCGGGCCGTGGTCGGTGATCGCGTAGTAGGCCCAGCCGCGCTCGGCGGCGGCCTGCACCATCTCCTCCAGCGGGGCGAGGCCGTCGGTGAGGTCGGTGTGGGAGTGCAGATCGCCGCGCAGGTCCGCCTCCGTCACCAGGTCGGGCAGTTCGCCGTGCAGCCCGTCCTCGATCTCCCCGCGGTCCTCGCGCAGCGTCGGCGGGATCCAGGGCAGCCCGAGCCGGGCGTACACCTCCTCCTCGGTCTCGGAGACGATCTTCTTGCCGCTCTCGACGTCGAAGAGCCCGTACTCGGAGAGCTTCAGCTTCTGGTGCACGGCCAGTTCGCGGGTGCGGATGTTGTGCGCCTTGGAGCCGGTGAAGTACTGCAGTGCCGCGCCCCAGGAGTCCGGCGGTACGACCCGCAGATCGACGTTGAGGCCCTTGCTGGTGCGCACGGACGTCTTCTTCTCTCCCGTGCCGATCACCTCGGTGACGTACGGCAGCTCGGTGAACGCCCGCATGATCGGGGCCGGTTTCGTGGCCGCGGCGAGGATGTCGATGTCGCCGATCGTCTCGCGCATCCGGCGCAGTGACCCCGCGTAGGCGCAGCGCAGACAGCCGGGCACGGCGGACAGACCGGTCACGATGTCGTCGGCGAGGTCCATGGCCAGGTCGATCTGGACGCGGCCCCCCGCGGACTGCAGGAGCGAGATTCCGTGGAGGATGTTCTCCTCCGTCTTCGGTCCGAAGCCCTTCAGATCGCGCAGCCGCTCCTCGTGGATGGCGTCGGCCAGTTCCTCGACCGAGGAGATGCCCAGCTCCTCGTAGACCGTCAGTGCCTTCTTCGGGCCGAGCGTGGGGATGGCGGTCAGCCGGCAGACCCCGGCGGGGATCTTCGCCCGCAGCTCCTCGACGGCGGAGACGCTGCCGTGGTCGAAGTACTCCAGCACCTTCTGGGCGATCGACCTGCCCACGTTCGGGATCTGCTGGAGGCCCTTGAGGTCGAGCGTGGCGACGTCGGCGTGGTGGCCGCCGAGCGACCGGGCAGCCTTCTCGTAGACGCGTGCCTTGAACGCGTCTCCTCCGGTGATCGAGATCAGGTCCGCGTACTCCTGGAGCAGCGCGGCGACCTCGTCGTTGGACCGGGCCACACCTTCAGGGTAGGCACGCCGCGACGGACGTGCCGTCCTCCCCCGTAGAGCAGATGACAGGAGTTCTCAGGGAGGGGACCGCAAGGTGACAGGGCGCAGGGTCAGGCGGGTCAGGGGTACGGCGGTGGCAGCGGCGGCGATGGCGGCACTGACCGCGTCGCAGGCGCCGGGGACGGTCCCGGCACGGGCGGATGCGCCGGTGGCGCAGCCCGCCGGGCACGGGCCGAGTGTGTCCGGCGACGCCCCGTACCGCACGGAGCTGCCCCCGCTCACGCGCAAGCACGAGGGCCACGAGGGCCACGAGGGCGGCGCACCGGCGGCCGTGGGCGGCGCGGTGCCCGCGACGGTCTTCGCCGCGTACCGCCGTGCCGAGGCGGAGCTCGCGCGCACCGCGCCCGGCTGCGGGCTGCGCTGGCAGCTGCTGGCCGCGATCGGGCAGGTGGAGTCGGGGCAGGCGGACGGCGGGCGGGTGAGCGCGGACGGCACGACCGTGACGCCGATCCTGGGTCCGCGTCTGGACGGCGGTGCCTTCGCCGTCGTAGCGGACACGGACGGTGGCGCGTACGACGGGGACACGGTGTACGACCGTGCGGTGGGCCCGATGCAGTTCATTCCGTCCACCTGGGCCCGCTGGGGAGCGGACGGCAACGGCGACGGACGGGCCGACCCGGGCAACGTCTTCGACGCGGCCCTCGCCGCCGGGCGGTATCTGTGCGCGGCCGGAGGGGACCTGTCCGAACCGGCGGGGCTGGACCGGGCGATCCTCGGCTACAACCACTCGGAGGCCTATCTGCGCACGGTGAAGGCCTGGTACGCGTACTTCCTGGAGGGGCACACGGTGGTACCGGACGGCTCCACGGGTTCCTCGGTACGGCCCTCGACGCGTCCCGGATCCTCGCACCCCGCGAAACCGGCCGCGACCCCGAAACCGACGCCGAAGCCGTCCCCTCGGCCGGCCACCACCCCGTCCGTGCCCGCCTCTCCGCCCCCGTCCAACTCCCACCCGACAGCCGGTACTTCACCCGAGCCCCTCACCCCGATGCCCACCCCGTCCATCGCCCTGCCGACCGACGACGTGCTGCCCAGCGGCCTCCCGCTGACCGGCGGCTGACCAGTAACGGCGCGGACTCGATGCCCGCTCCCCCCTCCACAACCGCCGCTACCGGGCGGTAATGTCGCCCTCCGCCGGGCTGGGACGAGACCGGTGGGTGCGCCTGTGTCATGTCACCGGCCGGATCAGCGCGCTGCGTCCGGGGGTCCCCCCGCTCGAGCGAAGTCGAGAGTGGGGGCGCGTGCGAGCCGAGGCGCCGGAGCGTGCGTGCCGGACGTCGCGCGCCTGGCCGGGACACGACACAGGCGCTGAGAGCAAAGGGGCCCTCATGGCGACGGAGATACCTGCGGAGGCAAGAGCTGCCGACGAGCGTTGGCGCCGCATGTGGAGCCACCGTGAGCAGCTGCTCAGGGTGGCCCGGCGCAGGTCGATGAGCCAGGAGGACGCCGAGGACGCGGTGCACGAGGCGATGCTGCGCGCGGCCGAGCGGCCGGACCTGGACGACGAGCGGCTCGGGGCGTGGCTGACAACGGTCACCATGCGGTTGTGCGTCGACCGGTACCGGCAGGTCAACCGGGAGGCCGAGGTTCGCACCAGCCCCACGCTGATCGCGCCCGGGCCGGTGCCGGTGGAGGAGGCCGTGTGCGACCGGGCGGAGGCCAGGTGGCTGGCGGTGCGCAGCGGTGAGCTGCCGGCGCGGCAGGCGGAGGCGCTGCGGCTGAAGTCCGAGGACCTGGACGTGAGCCAGGTCGCGGTGCGAATGGGGCTCAGCTACCGGACCGTCGAGTCGCTGCTGGCCCGGGCGCGGCGGACGCTGCGCGCCTCGCTCGCCGGGACGCTCGGGTTCGTGCTGTTCCTGTTCGGGCGGGGGCGGCTGCGGGCGGGCGGCAAGGCGCAGGCGGTGGCGGCCGCGTCGACGGCGGCCACGCTGGCGGTGGCGGGTTTCGTCCTGCCGTACGCCCTGGACGGTGGCCACCCGGCCACGACTCCTGCGCCGGCCGCGTCCCCCGCCCCCGGGAAGGCCGCCGAGACGGTACGCCCGGAAGGCGCCGGCCGCACGCCCACCGCAAACGCCCGCAAACTGTCGACGGCGGCATCGACACCGTCGACCGGCACCCGCAAGGGCTCCCTGCTCCCCCTCTCGGTCCCGCCCCTCCCAAAGGCATCACTGTCCCCCTCGGTCCCGGCAGTCCCCGAGGTCCCGAAGCTACCGAGCACCCCCCACCTCTCAGCCCTGCCGGACGTCCCCACCCCGACGACAACACTGCCCAGCCTCCCGGAGACTCCGGACATCCCGTCCGCACCGACCTCACTCCCGGCACCGACGCCGACCGGACTGCCGTAAAGGCGACAGCCGCACCACCAGCGCCGACCGCGCCGCCGCAACTGCGGTCGTGCCGCCGGCGCCGTCATGCCGCCATAGCTGCGACCAGTCGCGGCGCCGTCGCCGCCCGTCCCCCCATAGCAGCGGCCGGTCGCGCCGCCATCGCCCACCGTCCCGCCCTAGCTACGAGCACTCGTGCTGCCGGTGCAAGTCCATGCCGCCATGGCTGCGGCCAGTCCCGCAGCCGTCGCCGCCCATCCCACCGCAGCTGCGACCAGTCGCACCACCAGCGCCCCCCATCCCGCCGCAGCTGCGGGCAGTCGTGCCGCTGGGGCGGCGCCCGTCCCACTGAAAGCGGCACCCGTCCCACGCGGGCCCCCTCCCGACGCCAGCGACACGCCTCCTCCGGCCGTCCCTCAAGCCCCCGAGCACCTCGGACCGCGCCCACCCCCAAGCCGCCGCAGGCACCCCGCAGCTGCGACCAGTCGTGCCGCTGGGGCGGCACCCGTCCCACTGAAAGCGGCACCGTCCCACGCGGGCCCCCACCCCGACGCCCACTTCCGGTCCCCCCCCAGCCCCCGAGCGTCTCGGCCCCGCCGACCGCGCCCGCCCCCCCCAAGCCGCCGCAGGCAAACCCCGCACACCCCTCAGAAAAAAATCCGCCTCCCCGCGACGGACCCCCCGCCCCTCCCCGTAGAGCAGATGTCGGAGCTGCTCCAGGGCCGAGAGGTGGACCGGATGGGTGTCGAGATCTGTGTGGAAGGGCTGACCAAGTCCTTCGGTCACCAGGTCATCTGGCAGGACGTCTCGCTGACGCTGCCCGCCGGGGAGGTATCGGTCATGCTCGGCCCCTCGGGCACGGGCAAGTCGGTGTTCCTCAAGACGCTCGTGGGCCTGCTGAAGCCGGAGCGCGGCTCGATCACCATCCAGGGCCGGGACATCACGAAGCTGCGCGAGCACGAGCTGTACGAGGTGCGGAAGCTGTTCGGTGTGCTGTTCCAGGACGGCGCGCTGTTCGGTTCGATGAACCTCTACGACAACATCGCGTTCCCCTTGCGCGAGCACACCCGCAAGTCCGAGAGCGAGATCCGGCGCATCGTGCTGGAGAAGATGGACATGGTCGGGCTCATCGGCTCGGAGCCGAAGCTGCCCGGTGAGATATCCGGTGGAATGCGGAAACGGGCCGGGCTCGCCCGCGCCCTCGTCCTCGATCCCGAGATCATTCTCTTCGACGAGCCCGACTCCGGTCTCGACCCCGTCCGCGTCGCCTATCTCAACCAGCTCATCGTCGACCTCAACGCCCAGATCGACGCGACCTTCCTGATCGTCACCCACGACATCGCCTCCGCCCGCCAGGTGCCGGACAACATCGGGCTGCTGTTCCGCCGCGAGCTGGTGATGTTCGGGCCGCGGGAGGAGCTGCTGACCAGCGACGAGCCGGTCGTCAGGCAGTTCCTGAACGGGCGGATGCAGGGCCCGATCGGCATGGCGGAGGAGAAGGACGCCGCCCAGGTCGAGCAGGAGCTGGCCGCGCTGGGCGGCAGCGAGAGCGCACGGACACCCGGCAGCCAGGCTCTGACTCCCCGCCTGCTGCCGGGGCCGGGCATCACCCGGCCTCCACGCTGGGAGGCGATCGCCCGGCGGGAGGCGGAACTGCGGCGCCGGAAGGCGGTGGCGGACGTATGAGACTGTCGCCGACCGGAGCGCTGCGGCAGTCGGGGAACCTGTTCGCGATGGCGCTGGACGTCGTCCGGACGTTGCCCCGACGGCCGTTCCAGGCAAGGGAGTTCATCCAGCAGGCCTGGTTCGTCGCCAGCGTCACCATCCTGCCGACCGCGCTCGTGTCCATCCCCTTCGGGGCGGTCATCGCGCTGCAGATCGGCAGTCTGACGCGGCAGCTCGGCGCCCAGTCCTTCTCGGGTGCCGCCTCGGTGCTCGCCGTACTGCGCGAGGCCTCACCGATCGTCACCGCGCTGCTGATCGCGGGCGCCGGCGGCACCGCCATCTGCGCGGACCTCGGCGCCCGGAAGATCCGCGAGGAGATCGACGCCATGCAGGTCCTCGGCATCGATCCCATCCACCGGCTGGTGGTGCCGCGGGTGCTGGCCTCGATGGTGGTGGCGGTGCTGCTCAACGGGCTGGTGTCGGTGGTCGGCGTCGCCGGCGGCTATTTCTTCAACGTCGTCCTGCAGAACGGCACCCCGGGCGCCTATCTGGCCTCCTTCACCACCCTCGCCCAGCTCTCCGACCTGTGGGCGGCGGAGATCAAGGCGCTGGTCTTCGGGGCGATCGCGGCGATCGTCGCCTCGTACAAGGGACTGACGGCGAAGGGCGGCCCGAAGGGTGTGGGCGACGCCGTGAACCAGTCGGTGGTGATCACCTTCATGTTGCTGTTCGTGACGAACTTCGTGATGACCGCGGTGTATTTCCAGGTCGTCCCGCAGAGGGGTTGAGGCATGGCGCTGTTCAGCAGTCTGGAGGAGCTCGGCCGTCAACTCTCCTTCTATGGAAGGTCGTTGGCGTGGACGGGCCGTACCGTGCGCCGGTACAAGAAGGAGATCCTGCGGCTGCTCGCCGAGGTGAGCTTCGGCCGCGGCGCCCTCGCCGTCGTCGGCGGCACGGTGGGCATCATCGCCTTCCTGTCGTTCTTCACCGGCACCGAGGTGGGACTCCAGGGGTACGCGGCGCTCAACCAGCTCGGCACCTCCAACTTCGTGGCGTTCCTCTCGGCGTACTTCAACACCCGGGAGATCGCCCCACTGGTCGCCGGACTCGCGCTGTCGGCGACCGTCGGCGCGGGCTTCACCGCCCAGCTCGGCGCGATGCGGATCAGCGAGGAGACCGACGCCCTGGAGGTCATGGGCGTGCCCTCGCTGCCGTTCCTGGTGACCACGCGGATGATCGCGGGGTTCGTGGCCGTGATCCCGCTGTACGTGATCGGGCTGCTGTCCTCCTACCTCGCCGCCCGCACCATCACCACCGGCTACTACGGGCAGTCGGCGGGCACCTACGACCACTACTTCCAGCAGTACCTGCCACCGGTCGACGTGCTGTGGTCCTTCGGGAAGGTGCTGGTCTTCGCCGTTCTGATCATCCTCGTGCACTGCTTCTACGGCTACTACGCGAGCGGCGGCCCGGCAGGGGTCGGCGTCGCGGTGGGCCGGGCCGTGCGGACCTCGATCGTGGCGATCAACGTCCTTGATTTCTTCCTCTCGTTGGCCATCTGGGGCGCCAACACGACCGTACGGATTGCGGGGTGAACCGTATGAGGGTGTGGAGACTGCGGTTGTACGGCGTGGTGTTCCTCGCCGTACTCGCCCTGCTGCTGTCGCTGTCCGTCGCCGTGTACCGGCAGGCGTTCACGCCGGTCGTACGGATCAGGCTGGAGGCCGACCGCCTCGGCAACCAGCTCGACCCGCGCGCCGACGTCAAACTGCGCGGCCTGCTGGTCGGCGAGGTGCGCTCGGTGCACGCCGACGGGCACAAGGCGACGCTCGACATCGCGCTCAAGCCGGAGTACGCCGCCGACATCCCGTCCGACGTGCGGGCCCGGCTGCTGCCCAAGACGCTGTTCGGCGAGAAGTACGTCGACCTGGTCGCGCCCGCGCGTTCCTCGGCCCGGCCCATCCGCGCCGGTGACGTGATCACGCAGGACCGCACCCGCGTCGGCATCGAGTTGCAGCAGGTGATGAACGACCTGCTGCCGCTGCTGCGGACCGTGCAGCCCGGCAAGCTCAACGCCACGCTGTCCGCGTTCGCCACCGCCCTCGAAGGCCGCGGCGACCGGATCGGCGAGAACCTCACGCGCGTGGAGGACTATCTGCACCGCATCAACCCTCATCTGCCGTCCCTCACCGAGGACTTCGCCCGGCTGGCCGATGTCGCCCAGGTGTACGGCGACGCGGCGCCGGACCTGATGGAGATCCTGCGCAACACCGTGACCACCAGCCGCACGCTGGTCGCGGAGCAGGACCGGCTCGCGTCGGCCCTCACCACGACGGCGGGAGCCGCGGGCACCGCACAGGACTTCCTCGACGAGAACGGCGACCGGTTGATCACCCTGGGGCAGGTCTCCCGCCCGACCCTCGCACTCTTCGCCCGCTACTCCCCCGAGTACCCGTGCCTCTTCGCAGGCCTGGTCCACGAGGAGCAGGCGTCCGAGCAGGCGTTCCGGGGCGGCAAGATGCACATCACGCTGGAGGTCGTACGGCAGCAGGGGGCGTACCAGCCCGGCGAGGAGCCGCGCTACGCGGACCGGTCGGGGCCCGACTGCCGTGACCTGCCGCATCC
The DNA here is from genome assembly GCF_053597275.1 of Streptomyces sp. NPDC001492. NCBI lineage: Bacteria > Bacillati > Actinomycetota > Actinomycetes > Kitasatosporales > Streptomycetaceae > Streptomyces > Streptomyces sp. NPDC001492. The sequence goes on from NZ_JBSFHW010000013.1 coordinate 197,495, forward strand.
TTCGGTGCCCGCACCGGGGTTCCACCTCAACGACGGCTCCAGGAAGGGCGGTTCGTCCGGTCCGCTCGGTGTCTCCGCCACCCGGGCCGAACAGCGGGCGGTCGGCTCGCTGGTGTCGCCCGTGATGGGGATGCCCGCCGACGAGGTGCCGCCGGTCGCGACGCTGCTGTTCGGGCCGATGGCGCGCGGGACGGCGGTGAGCGTCGCATGAGGACCTCGGCAGCGCGGCAGACCGCCGCTCCCCTCATCAAGTTCAGCCTCTTCGCGCTGGTGACGATCGTGGCGACGGCCCTGCTCGCCGCCACCATCGTGAACCTCTCCTTCACTCCCGACCGCACCTACCGTGCCGTCTTCAGCGATGTCACAGGCCTGGAGAAGGGCGACGACATCCGGGTCGCCGGAGTGCGCGTCGGGCAGGTCCAGGGCATCCGGATCAAGGACCGCACGCTGGCGGAGATCACCTTCACCGTCGGCGCCGACCGGCCGCTGCTCACCAGCACCCACGCCGTCGTCCGCTACCGCAACCTGGTCGGGCAGCGCTATGTGGCCCTGACCGAGGGCCCGGGCGACGGCACCCCGCTGAAGCCCGGCGGCACCATCCCGCTGCGGCGAACACAGCCGGCACTGGACCTCAACGCCCTGCTCAACGGCTTCAAGCCGCTGTTCGCCGCGCTCAGCCCGCAGGACGTCAACCAGCTCGCCACCGAGATCATCAAGACGCTGCAGGGCGAGGGCGGCACGGTCACCAGCCTGCTCGCGCACACCGCTTCGCTCACCACGACCCTGGCCGGCCGGGACAAGCTGATCGGCTCGGTGATCGACAACCTCAACACCGTGCTGAAGACGCTGGACAAGCGCGGCTCCCGCTTCTCCGAACTGATCGGGCAGTTGCGGCGGGTGATCTCCGGGCTGTCCGCCGACCGGAAGCCCATCGGCCAGTCCTTGGCGAGCATCGGCGATCTGACGGACGCCACCTCGGGGCTGCTGAAGGACGCGCGGCCGCCGCTGAAGGACGACATCGCCCGGCTGACCGATCTCACCGGCACGCTGAACGACAACGAGAAGACCGTGGAGGGCGTCCTGCAGCGGCTGCCGAACAAGCTCAACGCACTGACGGGGACCGCGTCCTACGGCTCCTGGTTCAACTTCTACCTCTGCGACTTCGACGGCCGGATCGTCCTGCCGAAGACCAAGCAGGCGCTCACCCCCGATCTGCACGTGGCGAGGGCGAGGTGCGGATCATGAGCCGAAAGACCCGCCCGGAACCGCTGGTGAAGGTCCGCATCGACCGGCCGAAGCTGCCGAGGCCACGGCTGCCCCGGCGTGCGCCCCGGCCGCACAAGCCGGAACCGCTGATGAAGGTGCGCATCGACCCGCCTCGCCTGCGGCGCCCGAAGCCGCAGCCGCTGCCGCAGCCGCTCCCGGCGACACCGCGCCCGCAGCCCATGATGAAGGTGCGCATCGACCCGCCCAGGCTGCCGCGCATACGGATCCGGCGGCCCCGCCTGATCCCGTTCCGCGAACGCAACCCCGTGGTGATCGGGGCCGTCGGCCTCACCGTCCTCGCCCTGCTGACCGTGGCCGCGTTCAACGCCGACAGCCTGCCGTTCATCGGCGGCGGCGACACGTACAGCGCGGCCTTCTCGGAGGCCGGCGGGCTCAAGCCCGGTGACGAGGTGCGGATCGCCGGGGTCAAGGTCGGCAAGGTGGAGACCGTCGACCTGGACGGCGACCACGTCAAGGTCACCTTCAAGGTCAAGGGCGATCCCGGCCTCGGCACCGACACCGGCGCGTCGATCCGGATCAAGACGATCCTCGGCGCGAAGTACCTCGCGCTGCAGCCCAAGGGGCCGGGCCGGCTGAAGCCGGGCAGCGAGATCCCGCTCAGGCACACCGTGCCGGCGTACGACGTCGTGCAGGCGTTCAGCGACCTGACCACCACCACGGAGAAGGTCGACACCGGGCGGCTGGCGAAGGCCCTGGACACCATCTCCACCACCTTCCAGGACTCGCCCGCCGAAGTGCGCGCGTCCATCAAGGGCCTGTCGGAGATCTCCCGCACGGTCGCCTCCCGCGACCAGGCCCTCGGTGAACTCCTCGACCACGCGAACGGCACGACCGGTGTGCTCGCCGACCGCTCGAAGGACTTCACCGCGCTGGTCAAGGACGGCGACCAGCTGTTTCGGGAGATCAGCAGGCGGCGGGAGGCGATCCACAAGCTGCTGAAGACCTCCGCCGCGCTCGGCATCGAGCTCTCCGGCCTGGTCCAGGACAACGAGAAGGAGATCGGGCCCGCGCTCGAGGGCCTGAAGCGTGTGGTGCAGATGCTCGAACGCAACCAGGCAAGCCTCGACCGCAGCGTGCAGCTGCTCGCGCCGTATGTGCGGGTCTTCACCAACGCCCTGGGCAACGGCCGTTGGTTCGACTCGTACGTCCAGAACCTGGTCGCCGCTCCGGTGACACCGCGGACGGGAGGTTCACAGTGAGGCGCCTGAAGACACGCCTGGCGGTGCTCACCGCACTCGCCCTGGTCGCCGCCCTCACCTGTGTGCTGTGGCCGCGGCCCGAGCCGGTGCGCGTCACCGCGTACTTCCCGCGCGCCGTCGGCATCTACCCCGGCTCGGACGTCCGCGTCCTCGGCGTCCGCATCGGCGAGGTCAAGAAGATCACGCCCGAGGGTGAGCGGGTGCGGGTGGAGCTGGAGTACGACCACGGGCGCAAGGTCCCCGCCGGCGCCCGGGCGGCGATCATCAACTCCTCGGTGGTCAGCGACCGTTATGTGCAGCTGCTGCCGGTGTACCGGAAGGGTCCGGTCATGCGCAGCGGTGCCGTCATCCCCGAGAACCGCACCGCCGTACCCGTGGAGCTGGACCGGATCTTCGACAGCCTGCACACCACGGCCGAGGCGCTGGGCCCCAAGGGCGCCAACAAGGACGGCTCCCTCTCCCGGCTGCTCGGGGTGAGCGCCGACAACCTCGACGGGCAGGGCGCGAACCTCAACCGGAGCGTCCAGGACCTGTCGCAGGCGGTCACCACCCTGTCCGACGGCCGCAAGGACCTGTTCGGGACGGTGCGGAACCTCCAGGTGTTCACGGCGGCACTCGCGGCCGACGACAAGAGCGTGCGGTCCTTCAACACCAGTCTCGCCGACGTCGCACAGCAGCTCTCGGGCGAGCGTCAGGATCTGGCGGACGCGCTGACGAACCTGGGGACGGCGCTCGCCGACGTGTCCGCGTTCGTCAAGAACAACAAGAAGTCCCTGACCTCGAACGTGAAGGGCCTCAGCAAGGTGACCAAGGTGCTCGTCACCCAGCGGGCCGCTCTGGACGAGCTGTTGCGGGTCGCCCCGACGGGCCTGTCGAACCTCAACAACGCCTACAACCCGTCCTCCGGCACCCTCGACACCCGCAACAACGCCCAGCAGGCGCAGGACCCCGCCTCGCTGCTGTGCTCGATCCTGCGGACGACCGGCGACACGGGCGGCAGGAACCCCGACTGCAAGCAGCTGAAGAAGCTCTTCGACTCGCTGCCCGAACTGCCCACGCAGGGCACCGCGGTGACCGGCACGGTCGACAGGACCCTCGGCGGGATCCTGGGGGCGAGCGCATGAGCACACGACGCAAGGCCGGGACACTCGCCTGGGCGGCGGTCGGTTCGCTGCTGCTGTCCGGCTGCGAGTTCAACGGCTGGTACGACGTCCCGCTGCCCGGCGGCGCGGCCGACGACGGACACGCCTACCACGTCACCGTCGACTTCCGTGACGTCCTCGACCTGGTGCCGCAGTCGGCGGTGAAGGTCGACGACGTCACCGTCGGCGCGGTGGAGAAGGTGGAGCTGGACGGCTGGCACGCGCGTGTACGGCTGCGGGTCGCCGACTCGGTGAAGCTGCCCGCGAACGCGGTCGCCGAGCTGCGGCAGACCAGCCTGCTGGGCGAGAAGTACGTGGCGCTCGCGCCCCCGACTGGCACCGCCCCCGTGGGCCGGCTCCGCGAAGGCGACCGCATCCCGCTCTCCCGCAGCGGCCGCAACCCGGAGGTCGAGGAGGTGCTCTCCGCCCTGTCCGCCCTGCTCAACGGCGGTGGGGTCGCCCAGCTGAAGACGATCACCGTGGAGCTGAACAAGGCCCTGGACGGCCGGGAGAACCGGGTCAGATCACTGCTGAAGGAGCTGGACACGTTCGTCGGCGGACTCGACAAGCAGAAGGCCGACATCATCCGCGCGATCGAGGCCGTCGACCGGCTCGCGGGGCGGCTCGGCAAGGAGAAGAAGACCATCGCCGAGGCCGTCGACACGATGCCGCCCGCCCTGAAGGTCCTGGCCGACCAACGGCGCAACCTGACGAAGATGCTCACCGCCCTGTCGAAGCTGGGCAAGGCGGGCACCAAGGTGGTCGACGCCTCGCACGACGACACGGTCGCGAACCTGAAGAAGCTCCGGCCGATCCTGCAGCAGCTGAACAAGTCGGGCAACGACCTGCCCAACTCCCTTGAGCTGCTGACCACTTACCCGTTCCCGCGCAACGCCGTGGACACGGTCAAGGGCGACTACGTCAATCTGCACATCACCGCGGATCTCGATCTGGCGGACCTCTACGGGAACGTGGCGGGCGGCAACTCCGGCCATGGCCAGGGCGGTTCGCCGACGCCGGGCGGCTCCCCCACCCCGGGCCTCCCGCAGGTGCCGGGCGTCCCGACGCCGGCCCCGCTGCCGAGCACGCCGAGCCTGCCGTCGTCGCCCTCCGTGCCGTCGCCACCCTCGAGTGGCGGCGGGCCGCTGTGCCCGCCGGTGTGCACGAGCAGCTACACCACCGGAGCGAAGCCGCCCGAGGGCATCGACCTCGCGCTCGCCGAGCTGATGCTGAAGGGGGTTCAGCCGTGATCACTCGTACGGTCAAGGCCCAGCTGGTGGCCTTCGCCGCCGTCACCGCGGTCGGGGTGTCGTACGTCGGCGCCCGGTACACCGGCCTGGTGGACGACGTCCTGGGCCGCGGCTACACGGTGCGGGCCGACTTCGCCGACTCCGGGGGCATCTTCCCCGGCGCGGAGGTCACCTACCGCGGGGTGCCCGTGGGCAAGGTCGGCGCGCTGAGGCTGAGCGGCTCCGGGGGTGTCTCGGTCGCCCTCGACATCAAGGACGGGGCGCCGCGCATCCCGGCGGACACCCTCGCGGTGGTGGCGGACCGCTCGGCGGTGGGCGAGCAGTACGTCGATCTGCAGCCGCGCACCTCGCACGGCCCCTATCTCCTCGACGGCAGCGCCATCCCGCGCGGCAGCACCCGTGTGCCGCTGCCCACGACGGACCTGGTCCTCAGCCTGGACCGGCTGGTGAACTCGGTCGGCAAGCACGACCTGCGGGTCACCGTCGACGAGCTGGGCAAGGCCTTCGACGGCACCGGCCCCCACCTGAGCCGCCTGGTCGACTCGGGCAACGCGCTGGTGGAGTCGGCGTCCCGGTCCCTGCCCGAGACGGTCTCGCTGATCGAGAACTCGCGGAAGGTCCTGAAGACACAGGCCGACCAGGGTTCGTCCATCAAGTCGTTCGCGCACGATCTGGCGGCGCTCAGCGCGCAGTTGAAGGCGAGCGACGGGGACCTGCGCAAGGTGATCGGCAACGCGACACCGGCCGCGCAGCAGGTCGACTCACTGCTGAAGTCGACCGGCCCGGGCCTGTCGGTCCTGCTGGCCAACCTGATCAGCGGCGGCCGGGTCACGCTGGCACACCTGCCCGGCGTCGAGCAGGCCCTGGTGACCTTCCCGGCGCTGGTCGCGGGCAGCTACACGGTGGTCCCCGGCGACGGCACCACCCACTTCGGGCTGGTGGTGAACGCGGGCGACCCGCCGCCGTGCACCAAGGGATACGGCACCACCTGGCGCGACCCCTCGGACACCAGCACCCGTGCGGCCAACACCGCCGCGCACTGCACCGCCCCGCGCGGCGGCAAGACGTCGGTGCGGGGCGCGCAGAACGCGCCCGGCGCGACGTCCGGCGGCGCGAACCAGGCGGCGTACATCACGCCGTACGACCCGGACACCGGCACCGCGACCGGTCCGGACGGAAGGCCCGTCGAGATCGGCTCGACGGGCGGCCAGCAGACGGTGTTCGGAAAGGAGTCGTGGCAATGGCTGCTCGTCGGCCCGATGGCATGAACAGGGTCCTGACGGTGGGGCTGGTCGCGGCGACCGTCCTCACCGCCGCGGTCGCCGGCTGGCTGGGCTTCGCCCTGCACGACCGGCACGCGACGGAACAGCGGCGCCAGGACCTCCTGGCCGCGGCCCGCCAGTCCGCGCTGAACTTCACCTCGCTCGACTACCGCCACTACGACCGGGACAGCGCGAACGTCCTCAAGGGCGCCACCGGTGACTTCAAGAAGCAGTTCACCGCGCAGACGGCACAGCTGACCAAGCTGGTGGCCGAGAACAAGTCCGTGTCCGAGGGGCAGGTCCTGGACGCCGGCATCGTCCGCTCCGACGCCCACTCGGGCCGCGTCCTGGTGGTGGCCGACAGCAAGGTCACCAACACCGCCGCACCCCAGGGGCAGGCGCGCACCTACCGGCTGCAGCTCGACCTGGTGTACCGGGGCGGGCGCTGGCTGACCTCCGACGTCGAGTTCGTGGGCTGACGGGCCCAGTGAGGAGTACGACCATGGCGAACCCGACCACCCGGAGCCGCACGATGAGCGCGGCCGCCCGTGCGGCGGCCAAGCGCACCAAGCGGGTGGAGCACCTGAAGCTGCCCGAGCCGCCGGCCACGGACCGCTGGGACGACCCGCCGGAGCCCTCGCCGGAGCCGCTGGAGCAGGACCCGGACGCCCTGACGGAACCGGAGGGGAGCGCACCCCGGCCCGGGCCCCGGCGGAGACTGCTTCCCGCGGTGCTCGGCGTCCTTCTGGTGGCGGCCGTGGTCGCCGCCGCGCTGCTCGGGCGGCAGTACGCGCAGGGCCGGCAGGCGGAGAGCGCACGGTCGCAGGCGCTCGCGGCCGCGAAGCAGGCGGCGCCGGTCGTGCTGTCGTACGACTACCGGCATCTGGACCGGGACTTCGCCCGGGCCCGCACGCTGCTGACCGGGCACTTCAAGGAGCAGTACGGGAAGACCACGAAGACGGTGGTCGGGCCGACGGCGCAGAAGTACCACGGGGTGGTGAGGGCGACCGTCCCCGCGGCCTCCGTCGCCTCGGCCGCACCGGACAGGGTCACGGTGCTGCTCTTCGTCAACCAGGTCACGCAGAGCACCCAGGTCTCCAGCTCCCGGCTGGACCTGAACCGGGTGCGGATGACGATGAGCCGTACCTCCGAGGGCTGGAAGGTGAGCGCCGTGGACGCCCTGTGATCAGCCGCTTCACCGTGCCCCCGCGCCTTGTGCGCGGGGGCACTTTTTTGTCCGCGCTTCGGCGGGCGCTCTTGACAGTCCTCCCCGACCACAGGCAGTCTTCCATTAAGCAGAAAGCAACTTCCACATTACGGAATCGCTAGCGATAGCCAGAGTCGCCACGGAAGGGAGCGCCGACCCCCATGGGATTTGCAGAGCAGCGCTTCAACGTCAACCTGTCGATCCTCTTCACGGAACTCCCGCTTCTGGAGCGCCCCGCGGCCGCCGCCGCCGCGGGCTTCACCGCGGTCGAGCTGTGGTGGCCCTGGGTCGACTCCCCCACCCCCGAGCGGTCCGAGCTCGACGCCCTGAAGAGGGCGATCGAGGACGCGGGCGTCCAGCTCACAGGCCTGAACTTCTACGCCGGGCAGCTTCCCGGACCCGACCGCGGCGCCCTGTCGATCCCGGGTGAGGAGTCGGAGAAGTTCCGCGCCAACATCGAGGTGGCGACGGAGTTCGCCCACTCGCTCGGCACCAAGGCGCTCAACGCGCTGTACGGCAACCGCGTCGAGGGCGTGGACCCCGCCGAGCAGGACGCGCTCGCCCTGGAGAACCTGGTCCTCGCGGCCCGCGCGGCCGACCGCATCGGCGCGATCCTGCTGATCGAGACGCTCAACCAGCCCGAGTCGCCGCTGTACCCGCTGGTGTCCGCCCCGGCCGGCATCGGCATCGTCGACAAGGTCAACGCCGCGACGGGGCTCGGCAACGCGAAGTTCCTCATGGACCTGTACCACCTGTCCATGAACGGTGAGGACCTTTCCTCGGTGATCGAGCAGTACGCGGCGAAGACCGGCCACGTCCAGATCGCCGACACCCCCGGGCGCGGCGCCCCCGGCACCGGCTCGCTCCCGCTTCAGGAGCTCCTCGACCAGCTCAAGAAGGCCGGATACGAGGGCTGGGTCGGCCTGGAGTACAAGCCGGGCGACCGGCCCAGTGCGGAGGCCTTCGGCTGGCTGCCGGTGGAGTACCGCGCCGCTCGCTGACGGCGTCGCCGCCCGGGGGCTGCCGCCCCCAGGCCCCCGCTTTCGGCCTGAACGGCCTCGTCCTCAAACGCCGGACGGGCTGGATTTCGCCGACCGGCGCCAAGAAGTGCGCCCGGCCTCAATTCACAGACGTAGCACCGCAGTTCAGAGAGGTACCCCCAATATGAGCACCCTCCCCAAGATCGCCTGGATCGGCCTCGGCATCATGGGCTCCCCCATGTCCGAGAACCTGATCAAGGCGGGTTACGACGTCACCGGGTTCACCCTGGAGCAGGACAAGCTGGACCGCCTGGCGGCCGCCGGCGGCACCGTGGCCGGGTCCATCGCCGAGGCCGTGCGGGACGCCGACGTCATCATCACGATGGTGCCCGCCTCGCCGCAGGTCGAGGCGATTTCCTACGGCCCCGACGGCATCCTGGAGAACGCGAGGGCGGGCGCGCTGCTGATCGACATGTCGTCCATCACGCCGCAGACCTCCGTGGACCTGGCGAAGGCCGCCGAGGCCAAGGGCATCCGGGTGCTGGACGCGCCGGTGTCCGGCGGTGAGGCCGGCGCCGTCGAGGCCGTACTGTCGATCATGGTCGGCGGCGAGCAGGCCGACTTCGACCTCGCGAAGCCGATTCTCGAGGCGCTCGGCAAGACCATCGTGCTGTGCGGTCCGCACGGCTCGGGCCAGACCGTGAAGGCCGCCAACCAGCTGATCGTCGCCGTGAACATCCAGGCGTGCGCCGAGGCCGTGGTCTTCCTGGAGAAGTCCGGCGTGGACCTCAAGGCCGCCCTGGACGTCCTCAACGGCGGTCTCGCGGGCTCGACCGTGCTGACGCGGAAGAAGGACAACTTCCTCGCCCGCGACTTCAAGCCGGGCTTCCGTATCGACCTGCACCACAAGGACATGGGCATCGTCACCGACGCCGCCCGCAACGTCGGCGCCGCCCTGCCCGTCGGTGCCGTGGTCGCGCAGCTGGTCGCCAGCCTGCGTGCGCAGGGCGACGGCGGCCTGGACCACTCGGCTCTGCTGCGGGCGGTCGAGCGCCTCTCGGGCGCTCAGCTCTGAGACTTCCGGGTCGCGGCGCCGCTGACATCTGTCCTGTCGCGCCCAGGCGGCGCCGCGACCCGGAATCAACTTCAACAAACTGTTGACGCCCAACCCGCCCACTTCTAGGCTCCACAAAGCGGAAACAAGTTTCCGCTGACACCCGCACGGAAGGTCCACGATGTCGAAGCGCGTGCTCACGGCGAGAACTCTCACTACGGAGTCCGGCGCCCCGGTCGCAGACAACCAGCATTCCGCCTCCGCCGGCATCGGCGGACCGCTCCTCCTCCAGGACCAGCACCTCCTGGAGAAGCTGGCGCGCTTCAACCGCGAACGCATCCCGGAGCGCGTGGTGCACGCCCGCGGCTCGGGCGCCTACGGCTACTTCGAGGTGACCGACGACGTCACCGGGTTCACGTACGCCGACTTCCTGAGCGCGGTCGGCAGGCGCACCGAGGTCTTCCTGCGGTTCTCGACGGTGGCGGACTCGCTGGGCGGGGCGGACGCGGTCCGCGACCCGCGCGGCTTCGCCGTCAAGTTCTACACCGAAGAGGGCAATTACGACCTCGTCGGGAACAACACCCCGGTGTTCTTCATCAAGGACCCGATCAAGTTCCCGGACTTCATCCACTCGCAGAAGCGCGACCCGTTCACCGGCCGCCAGGAGCCGGACAACGTCTGGGACTTCTGGGCGCACGCCCCCGAGGCCACGCACCAGGTGACCTGGCTGATGGGCGACCGCGGCATCCCCGCCTCGTACCGCCACATGAACGGCTACGGCTCGCACACCTACCAGTGGACGAACGCCGACGGCGAGGCCTTCTTCGTCAAGTACCACTTCAAGACCAACCAGGGCGTCCGCTCCCTCTCCTCCGAGCAGGCCGCCGAGATCGCGGGCAAGGACCCGAACTCGCACCAGACGGACCTGCTGCAGGCCATCGAGCGCGGGGTGAACCCGTCCTGGACCCTCTACGTCCAGATCATGCCGGCGGCCGAGGCGGCGGACTACCGCTTCAACCCCTTCGACCTCACCAAGGTGTGGCCGCACAAGGACTACCCGCTGCGGCGCGTGGGCCGCCTGGTCCTCGACCGCAACCCGGACAACGTCTTCGCCGAGGTCGAGCAGGCCGCGTTCTCCCCGAACAACTTCGTGCCGGGCATCGGCCCCTCGCCGGACAAGATGCTCCAGGGCCGGCTGTTCGCCTACGCGGACGCCCACCGCTACCGGCTGGGCGTCAACCACACCCTGCTGGCGGTGAACGCGCCGAAGGCGACGACCGCGCAGAACTACGGCCGCGACGGCTTCATGGCGGTCAACGCCCAGGGCCGCGGGGCGAAGAACTACGAGCCGAACTCGTACGGCGGCCCGGTGGAGACCGGCCGCCCCCTGTCCGCCCCGCTGGCGGTGACCGGCCACACCGGCACCCACGAGGCCCCGCCGCACACCAAGGACGACGACTTCTTCCAGGCGGGCGAGCTGTACCGGCTGATGTCCGCGGACGAGAAGTCCCGTCTGATCGCCAACATCGCCGGCGGCCTCTCCCAGGTCTCCCGCGACGACGTGATCGAGAAGAACCTGGCCCACTTCCACGCCGCCGACCCGGAGTACGGCAAGCGCGTGGAGGAGGCGGTCCGCGCCCTGCGCGAGGACTGACCCACAAAGCGGCCCGCGAGCGCCGGACGGCCCGGATGAGGGGTGGCCGGCCGGCGGTGGCGGGCGAGGCAAGGACCGCGGCGGCGTGCGAGCCAGTGCGGTGGTGAAGGTCCCGGGCGCTGCTTCTTCGACCTGAGGGGAGCAGCGCCGCGGTTCCGTCGCACCCGCCGCGGTCCCAGCCGTCCTCCGTACCACCCGCAGACTCCGTCCGGCGGCGCGAACGTCCTGTCGCGCCCAGCCTCGCACCGCCGGACGGCCACAACCGAAGACCTCACCGGCCGAGCGGCGCCGGATGCGGACGGTCCCGCATCCGGCGCCTTTCGGCGTTCGTGGGGGTGCGCATCGGCGCGGCCCGCAGGACGCTGAAGGCATGGCACATCCAACGCAGCATCCGCACATCGTGGTGCACTCGCCGGCCCTGGACGGCTCCCGGCGGGTCACGGAGGGCGACCAGACGCTGGGGATCGCCACGCACGTCGACGACGTCAGCGAGATCCTGCGCCTGGCCGACCTGTACGTCACGGACGTCGAGCACAGCGACCTCATCGAGTGGCAGGGCGGCGGCCCGGACGACTGGCCGGGGCTGTCGGAACACCACGAGGGGCCGTGAGCACATGCGTACTCCTACGCCCCGGGACGTAGGACGTCTACGCAAACCTCAAATCCAGCTCTGAACATGGTTCAAGAGGCTTCAGCCGCACCCGCCCGAGGGCATAGTCACGTCACATGGGGCCCGCCGACACGGGGGCGGCGGGCTCCATGACGGGGGAACCGGGAGATCGCACGGGGGAAACGGGGGATCTCACGGGGGAAACGGGGGATCTCACGGGGGAAACGGGGGACGGCTCCTCGGAGCCGGGCACGCGAAAGGGGCGGTCCGACCGGAAGGTCGGACCGCCCCACAGCAGTCGGCCGGGTCACACCTTCCCCGCATGCCCCCAGCGCCG